>NZ_JBNYXS010000027.1:0-72415 GCF_051380775.1 Janthinobacterium pasteuri
GGCGCTGCCCCGCGCAGCAGGGCGATGCTCGCCAGGCGTTGACGCTGGCTCAGTGCGGTGAACTGGGCGATGAAGGTTTTCCACTGGGCTGGCTGCATGGAAGACTCCCGTTTGTCTACTATGTACCGTCAGACAGCAGGGCCCCAGGAAAATTCTCGGAATTCCCCTACTTATCGGGGACAGAGCCAAGTTCTTTGCCCGGCGTGTGGATAGTCGCAGCTGTAACGGTGTAACAGGATTGAGACAGTCGCAGAACCGGCCTGGCGTCTTGCAAGTGCTTGATTCTGCGTCGATATCGCTGTTTTTTCAGGCTGTGGCTGAAAAGCGGGTGGCGCATGCCTGTGACAGTTTTCCGTGTTTTGTTTGTCAAGTTTCCGAGGGGAATGCCACGCAAGCCGACGGTCATCGAATTAGGCGTTTCAATTCAATGGCTTGGCCGAGTTCTTTACTGCTGGCACCAAATTTGCTGTGAAGCTGTGTACCTGACGAGTCAGTCTGGTGCCAGCATCCTGATCAACTTTTAAAGAGGAAACTGCAATGAAAAAAACTCTCATCGCGGCAGCGGTAGCGCTGGCCTTCGGCTTCAGCGCCCATGCCCAGAACAATGGCTCGACCAGGGTCGATGATGTCACGGGTAACAATACCCAGACGGCGAGCAACACCACGACACTGTCTGGCTCCGGGCCCGGGGCGAACGCGAACTCTACCGCTACGCAGGATAATAACTCGGACCGGAATAACGACAAGAGCACAGGGCAAAACAATAGCAGCGGCAACGCGAATGCCAGTGCGCTGGGCGCATCCGCGGCAAACAATGGCGGCACCAGCACCAGCAGCGCGGCAAATGCCTTCAATACTTCGACGGCAACTGCAGCGAGCACCCTGAGTGGCGCGGTGTCGGGCAACACGGTCAGTAACATCGGCAATGTCGCCATCAATAATGGCAGTACCAGCGGTGGCACAGGCATGGGGGGCGTCGGCGGCAGAGCACAGGGTGGCGATGCGTACGGCAAGGGTGGCGCCGGTGGTGCTGCCGCCGGTGGCGCTGGCGCGTCGGGTGCGAGCGGGGGCAACGCCAGGAATGGCAGTGCCACGAATGGCGCAGCGATGGTCGGTGACAGCACCGCAGGGGCCGGTGGTGCCGGTGGACTGGCCAGGAATGCCAGCAGCGGTGACGCCGGTGCTGGCGGAACAGGCGGCGCAGGTGGCCGCGGTGCGGCCGGTGGCGATATCTATGGCGGCAACGGCGGCAGGGGTGGCTTGGCAGGCAGTGCCGCGGGCGGCGCTGGCGGCACGACTGGCGCCACGGCAGGCGGCAACGGTGGTGACAGTGGCCAATCCATCGGTGGTGCTGGTGGCGACGGTGGCAACAGCCGCAGCGCCGCTGGCGGGGCGGGCGGCAGCGGCGCTGCCGGCAGCATGGCCAGGAATGCGGGTGGCGGCACGTCTACCTCGACCGGTGGTACAGCGACGGGCGGCGCCGGTGGTGCCGGTGGCACCAATACGGCTGGAGCAGGTGCCGCAGGCGGGGGAAGTGGTTCCGGTGCCGGTGGTGCTGGCGCTGCATTGACGAGTACGGGCGGCGCCGGGGCCGCCGCAACTGGCGGTACGGGTGGTGCCGGTGGTGCCGGTGCCGGTGGCACCAGTACTGGCGGCAGCGGCGCCGCAGGTGCGGCTGGCGGCAGTGGTGGCGGCAGCGGAATGGCGCAAAACACGGGCGGCGCCGGTGCGGCTGGCGGCAGTTCGAGCAATGGCAGTGCGACAAACGGCTCGCCTTCGAACGGCAGTGCCATTGCCGGTGCTGGCGGTGCTGGCGGTGCTGGCGGCGGCAGCAATAGCGGTGGCGTCGCCGGTAGCGGTGGCACCAACACGGGCGGCGCGGCAACTGGCGGTGCCGGCGCTGGCGGCGCTGGCGGTGCCGGTGGCGCGGTGGCCGTCAATGCCGGTGCATTCGATATGTCCAACACGATGAGCGGTACCGCGCAGTCGGCGGCAGGCTTGCTGGTTATCAGCCAGAACAGCGGCATTTCTTCGCTGATACAGCAAAGTGTGACGGTGCAGGCCAATCTGGCAGTGGGACACTAGGCTAGCGCTTGCTTGGTGTCAGGCTCCGCCGTGGCCATGCTGCGGCGGAGCATCACAAGTCATGAACAAGGGGATGAGCATGCGCCTTTTTTTTCATTCGATATGCTGTGCCAGTCTGGCCTGCGTTTCCACAGGTGTCATGGCTGCACAGGAAGCAAGGGCGCTGCCCTTGCTTGCGGGGCCAGAGTATAGTCTGCCGATTATTGTCGCTCCGCCCGCGTCGCTGACCGCGCTGATGCCGCTGACGGCGGATGTGACGTTTGCCTTGGCCCTTGGCCGGGCGGCTGGCGAATCCGCCCTGGATCAGGCGCGTGGCGGTACCGATACGGTTACCAATGAAGCACGTCTGAGCGGTTTCGTCACTGGCAACTCGGCCAGCTACGTCAGCACGGGGGCCAACACGATCGATGGCGCCGCGTTTGCCAACGCTTCCGGCATCCCCATCGTCATTCAGAATTCGGGGGCCAATGTGTTGATCCAGAACGCCACCATCATCAATTTGCAGTTGCGCTAGGCATGGCCACGACTCGCACATGCTCGCTGCTCACGCTTTGCCTGCCCTTGCTGGGCGGCGTAGCATTGCCAGGCGCGGGCGCGACGGATATCGGCGCATTCGGCGCCCGTTTTCAAGTGCCGCTGGTCAGCATGCGCGAGGCGCGTTTCCAGCGCACCTTGCATCAGCAATACGACTTCAGTTGTGGGTCCGCTGCGGTGGCCACCCTGTTGACCCATCATTACGCCGATCCCGTGACGGAAGAGTTTGTTTTTGAACAAATGTATAAGCAAGGTGATCAGCAAAAGATTCGCAAAGAGGGATTTTCCTTGCTCGATATCAAGCGTTTTCTGGCAAGCCGGGGCTTTCTGGCCGATGGGTTTCAGTTGCCGCTCGATAAGTTAGCGGAGGCGGGCTTTCCCGCCATTGTGCTGGTGGCCGAAAAAGGCTATCGGCATTTTGTCGTAGTCAAGGGGCTGAACCAGAGCCGCGTGCTGATCGGCGATCCTGCCGGTGGCACCCGTGCCATGCCGCGCGCCGGTTTCGAGGCGATCTGGCAGGGCCGTTTGCTGTTTGTAATCCATGGCCATGCGACGCCGTCCGCACCAGGCCCTGAGGCTGACGTGGCGATGCAGGCAGCCCGCTTCAATGATGCCGATGACTGGCGCGCGGCGCCGCAAGCGCCACTGGGACTGGCGATCAGCCGCAGCGGGCTCGATCAGCTCACTATGCCGAAGAATGACGGTGGGAATTTCTAATGGCGGGCAAACGCCACGCAGGAGGATGTATGCACAAGAAAGAGCGGTTTGCCGCTGCCAGCCTGGCGTGCCTGCTTGTCGTTGCGCACAATACTGACGCCGCACTGCCGGAAGCGGGATGGGTGGCGGTCAGCGAGGAAACGCTGGGGCAGGCACGAGGCGGCTTCGACATGCCAGGCGGCTTGAGCCTGTCTTTGGGCATAGAGCGCCTGGTCAGCATCAATGGCAACGTGGTTTCCAGCGTGGCGTTCACGATTGCCGACGTGGCGCACCTGAGCGTTGAAGAAGCGAGCCTGGCGCGCACGGCCATCTCGTCGATGAATGTCTTGCAAAATGGCAGCGGCAATGTGTTTTCGCCAGGCCCGATGGCGCAAACGATGGCCGGCACCGTGATCCAGAACAGCTTGAATGACCAGGTCTTGCGTACCCAGACGATCGTCAATAGCAGCGTGAACAGTCTTCAATTGCTGAAGCTGGCGAACTTCCAGGATAGCTTGCAAAATGCACTAGGCGGTGTTGCAGGTCCCAGATAGCGTTTTTAGCAAGCCGTCTGGCGTCCCCGGGCGGCATCGTGCAGTAGCGCAGGGCCGTTGCGGTTGTGCTGCCAGGGCCGGCTACTGATAGGCAGGGCTTGTCATCGGGAGAGACTATGCGGCATCTTTACTTATTGCGATTTGGTACGGCGGGTGTATCGGCGATTGTGCTGTGTGCAGCCGTTCAGGCCCAGCAAGTGCCCGGCGCCAGCCAGGACGATCTGGTGGCGCAGCTGGAAAGCCTGAAAGCGCAATTGGCCGAACAGAGGCACCTGCTGGAGGCGCTGCGCGCATCGATGCATGATCAGCAGCGCCGCATCGACGTGCTGCAAGGCAATGAACCTGTCGACAATAACAGCCTGGCCAGACAGCGGGGCACGGGGTTGCGGGCGGCATACTTGTCGCTGGCGGACATCCAGGACGCCGGGTCCGCTCCACAGGCGCCGTCACCGCAGCCGCCCCAGCCGGTGGGAGTGGCGCCAAGCCCGCCCGTCCGGCCGCCCGAAGTGGCGCCCCTTTTCGAGCAACCCGGGGTGCTGACGCCGAAGGGGAGCTACGTGCTGGAACCGTCGATGCAATTCGGCTACTCGTCCAGCAACCGGGTCGCCCTGGTCGGCTACACCATTATTCCCGCCTTGCTGATCGGCTTGATCGATGTGCGCGAAGTCAAGCGCAATACCCTGACCGGCGCGCTGACCGTGCGCACCGGCTTGACTAACCGCCTTGAAGTCGAAGCCAGGGTGCCTTATGTGTATCGCTCCGATGCTACCGTCAGCCGCGAACTGTTCACCGGCACCGCCTCGGAGCGGGTGTTCGGTACGAGCGGGCGCGCCTTGGGCGATATCGAGGTGGCCGCCCGTTACCAACTGAATAATGGCGGTGCCGACAAGCCATACTACGTGGCCGGCTTGCGCTTCAAGTCGCGCACCGGACGCGATCCCTTCCAGGTCGTCACGGACTGTACGCAGCGCTGCGTGGGGGAAAATGCGACGGGTACGGGCTTGCCGCTGGACTTGCCCACCGGCTCAGGTTTCTATTCCCTGCAGCCCAGCCTGACCTGGCTGTACCCGTCCGATCCGGCCGTATTCTTTGGCAGCATCAGCTACCTGCACAGCTTCAAGCGTACGGATGTCAGCCGCCTGGTGCTCGATGGCGCGCGCGAACCGTTGGGCACCATCGAGCCGGGGAAAATTTTCGGCGTGAATTTCGGCATCGGCCTGGCGCTGAATGAAAAGGCGTCGCTCAGCCTGGGCTACGATCACAGCAGCGTCGGTCGCACGCGTCAAAATGGCGTGACCGTCCCCGGTTCCGTACGCACGCAACTGGGTACCCTGCTGATGGGTTTTTCGTATCGCCTTAGCAAGGATCGGAGCTTGAATGTGTCTGTGGGCGCCGGTCTGACGCGCGATACGCCCGATGTTTCCATATCAGTCAGGTTGCCGATGACCTTTTGAGTGCGGGCGGCAGGCAAGGCAGCCCCAACAGGCTGCCGCTCGCTCCTAGCGGCCAGCCATCGCCGCCGCCACCTCGATCGAACTCAGCTTCCAGCCCCACACGCCGTGGCGCTGCAGCACCAGCGCGCCATTCTGGCGGCTGTCGTCCTTCGCGCGCACGACGAAGGTGTTCACGCCGGCATAGCCTGCCGAATAGTCGGCCTTTTTCTGCGCGCCATCGGCAGGCGCATCCACATTACCTTCTGCTTCCGCCTGCGGGCTGACGGCGCTTTTGTTGACCAGTGCCACCACGCCGGCGGGCGAGACCATGGTGTCGACCATTTTGCCCAGCATGGCGCTGGCGATCGACTGCCCCAGGGCAGCCAGCGGGTTGCCGCTGCCGGCAGTCGCCTCGATGCTGCGCGCCATGCTCGCTTCCAGTTGCGCCTTGACGCTGGCGCGCAGGGCGGGGAAGTCCACATGCCCGGCCAGGGCCTCGGCGTTGCGCTCGGCCAGTGCGGTCTTGATCTGATGCAAGGCATAGTACGGCGACGCATAGGCGCTGGCGGCGATGCCAATGGCGGCCACGGCGGCGGTGATGGTGATTTTTTTCAAGTGGAGCCTGAGAGGTGGAAAGGGATTGAAGTGTTTGTCCTGCCATTTTACTGCGCGCCTGGCGGCGCGGCGCCATGATGGCGTGCGCTGCAAACCCGGTCGTGCCGCAGGGCGTTATCGGGTCGCAAGCGAGGCGCCTGTCACATCCTGCCTGGCGAAGGCGGCGTGCCGGCGCAGCGGTCTGATGCGGGTGGGGCTATTGCTTGCCTTGAATCGTCCCTGGGGATTGCAGGGCGTCCAAGAACTCCTTGGGGTCGACATTCCTTGCTTCCGTATTGCCGCCGCAATTCCTGGCGATCATGGTGCCGAGCGATACGCTGGAGCTGGGTTTGCACTTGTTGGCGGCGAGCTTGGGCGTGCCATCGTCCGCGGCAGGTTCGGGGGCGGCGCAGCCAGCCAGCGACAATGCAGCAATGCTGATCAATAAATAATGGTAACCAGAAAACATTTTCATGCTTATTACCTTTCGTGATGATACACATTCGTTGAAGGAGGTGAGTTGATTGTAACAAAACATAGATCATTTGCTATGATATTTTTTTCAAGTAATATTGGCGAGCGGATGGTCGAGTTATTCGATGAAAATGTCGGCCATCGGCCCGGTCCCTGCCCATCCCGATTGCGCCCAGCGGCCCTTTCCCTCGCTGGCTATAGAGGGATGAGGGTGGGTGCTGTATAATGGGAGAAAAGTACTTAACTAGCTGTTTTAACTGAATAAAGACCTAATATCACATGCTTTCAACCGCAAACATTACGATGCAGTTTGGCGCCAAGCCATTGTTTGAGAATATCTCCGTCAAGTTCGGCGACGGCAACCGCTATGGCTTGATCGGCGCCAACGGCTGCGGCAAATCGACGTTCATGAAGATCCTGGGCGGCGACCTGGACCCGTCGGGCGGTAACGTCATGCTCGATACCAACGAGCGCCTGGGCAAGCTGCGCCAGGATCAATTTGCCTTTGAAGACATGCGCGTGCTCGACGTGGTCATGATGGGTCACACGGAAATGTGGGCCGCCATCCAGCAACGCGACGCGATCTACGCGAACCCGGAAGCGACCGACGACGATTATATGCAGGCGGCCGATCTGGAAGGCAAAGTGGCCGAATACGACGGCTACACGGCCGAATCGCGTGCGGGCGAACTGTTGCTGGGCGCCGGTGTCGCCATTGAGCTGCATCAAGGCCCGATGAGCAATGTCTCGCCAGGCTGGAAGCTGCGCGTGCTGCTGGCGCAGGCGCTGTTCTCGAACCCGGACATCCTGCTGCTCGACGAGCCGACGAATAACCTGGATATCAACACAATTCGCTGGCTGGAAGACGTGCTCAACGAGCGCAACTCCACCATGATCATCATTTCCCATGATCGCCACTTCCTGAACCAGGTCTGCACCCACGTGGCCGACATGGACTATGGCACCCTGAAGATTTACCCGGGTAACTACGACGAGTATATGTTCGCCTCGACCCAGGCGCGTAACCAGCAGCTGGCCAACAACGCGAAAGCGAAAGACAAGGTTGCCGAGCTGCAGGAATTCGTGCGCCGCTTCGCCGCCAACAAATCGAAGGCCCGCCAGGCCACATCGCGCGCCAAGCAGATCGAAAAAATCAAGGTCGATGACATCAAGCCATCGTCGCGTGCCTATCCGTTCGTGCGTTTCGACGGCGAAAAGAAATTGCACCGCCTGGCCGTGGAAGTCGAGAATATCTCGAAAGGTTTTGACCGCCAGCTGTTCAAGAATTTCAGCATCATGGTCGAAGCGGGCGAGCGCATCGCCATCATCGGCGCCAACGGCGCCGGCAAGACCACCATGCTGCGTTGCATCGCGGGCGACATCGCCGGCCTGCAGCCAGACCAGGGCCGCGTGAAGTGGGCGGAAAACGCGAATGTCGGCTACATGCCGCAAGACCCGACGGAAGATTTCGCCAAGGATACCAACCTGACCGACTGGATCGGCCAGTGGACGAAAGAGGGCGACGATGACCAGGCCGTGCGTTCCATCCTGGGCCGCTTGCTGTTCGGTGGCGACGATGTGAAAAAGGCCGTCAAGGTGTTGTCCGGTGGAGAAAAGGGCCGCATGATGTACGGCAAGCTGATGCTGGGCCGCCACAACGTGCTGATGCTCGATGAACCGACCAACCACATGGACATGGAATCGATCGAATCCTTGAACATCGCGCTGGAAAAATACGCTGGCACCCTGATCTTCGTCTCGCATGACCGCGAATTCGTGTCTTCGCTGGCCAACCGCATCATCGAGATCAAGGAAGATGAAGTGGTCGACTATCGCGGCAACTATGAGGATTACCTCAAGAGCCAGGGTATCGATTAAATACCTGATCAAACCTCGCGCGTCGCGTTTTGTGGCCTGTGATGCTCACCGTACTTTGTACGGTGCGCTTCTTGGCCGCAAGGGCGCGCCGAGCCTCGCTGCCGCTCGCTACGATTTATCGGGCGTTTGGAAAGCTGGTGGTGTACTCTGGTATCACCCACACCGACGCGCCGCGGTTTTTTCGTTCCGGCGCACCTGCTTCATTGTGTTCGTGCCGGTCTACCCCGTTTTTGTTTGACACAGCCATGCAAACTTTAGCCATCAAATCCGTCGAGTATGAACATCCACAAGACGGAGCCAGCTGCACTGCCCACGCCTGGGCACGCACGCCAGCGACGCCATCCCCGGCTGAAAAAGCCGAACTGATCACGCGCATCAAGCGCCTGCTGATCGAGCGCGAAGCCGTGCTCGTTGCCCACTACTACGTTGATGCTGACCTGCAAGACCTGGCCGAAGCGACGGGCGGCTGCGTCTCCGATTCCCTGGAAATGGCCCGCTTCGGGCGCGACCATCCGGCCAAGACCCTGGTCGTGGCCGGCGTGCGCTTCATGGGCGAAACGGCAAAAATCCTCAGTCCCGAGAAAACCGTGCTGATGCCGGACCTCGACGCGACCTGTTCGCTCGACCTGGGCTGCCCGGTGGATGAATTTACGGCCTTCTGCGACGCCCATCCGGACCGCACGGTGGTGGTCTACGCCAATACCAGCGCTGCCGTGAAGGCGCGCGCGGACTGGATGGTGACATCATCCATCGGCCTCGACATCGTTGCCCACCTGCATGCGCAGGGCAAGAAAATCCTCTGGGCGCCCGACAAGCACCTGGGCTCATACATCCAGAAGGAAACGGGCGCCGACATGCTGCTGTGGCAGGGTAGCTGCCTGGTGCATGACGAATTCAAGGGCATCGAACTCGATTTGCTCAAGGAAGAGTATCCGCAAGCCAAGGTGCTCGTGCACCCGGAGTCGCCCGCCAACGTGGTGGCGCTGGCCGACATGGTCGGTTCGACGTCGCAAATGATCGCGGCAGCGCAAAGCATGGACACGGACACCTTCATCGTCGCCACCGACAACGGCATCCTGCACAAGATGCGCGCGGCCGCGCCGGGCAAGCGTTTCATCGAAGCGCCCACGGCCGGCAACAGCGCCACGTGCAAAAGCTGCGCACACTGCCCGTGGATGGCCATGAACGGCTTGCTGAACCTGGCGCAAACGCTGGAAAACATGCACAACGAAATCCACGTCGATCCCGCCGTCGGCCAGCTGGCCGTGCGCTCGATCAATCGCATGCTCGACTTCGCCGCCGCCAAGAAGGCGGGCCTCAAGCCGGGCGCGGACCTGGCAAAAGAAACCACATTGTTCCAAGGAATCGGTCCAGCATGAGTAACCTCGTTAATTCTTTCGCTCCTTTCGATGCGGCCCTGGCGCGCGCGTTCGAGGGTAATTTGCTGGCCGCCTTGCTGGAAGACGTGGGCCAGTGCGACCTGACGGGCGAACTGGTGCCGCCCGACCACATCGTCACGGCCAGAGTCATCGTGCGCGAAGCCGCCGTGCTGTGCGGCGCGCCGTGGTTCGAAGGCATCATGAAAAGCCTGGACCGCAGCATCGATATTGCCTGGCATTACGCCGAAGGCGACATGATGACGGCCGACAGCGTCGTGTGCACGATCCAGGCGCCGGCGCGCGCCTTGCTGACGGCCGAGCGCAGCGCCCTCAATTTCCTGCAACTGCTGTCGGCGGTCGCCACGGCCACGCGCCAGTATGTCGATGTGATCGCCGGCACCAAGGCATCCATCCTGGACACGCGCAAGACTTTGCCTGGCTTGCGCCTGGCGCAAAAGTATGCGGTGCGCGTCGGCGGCGGCAAGAACCAGCGCCTGGCCCTGTACGACGGCATCCTGATCAAGGAAAACCATATCGCGGCGGCGGGCGGCGTCAGCCAGGCCCTGGAAAACGCGCGCAACCTCGACGCGGGCGTGCCCGTGCAGATCGAGGTGGAAACCCTGGCGCAATTGCAGGAAGCGCTGGACGCGGGCGCCGTCTCCGTCTTGCTCGATAACTTCAGCAACGACATGATGCGCGCAGCCGTGGCCTTGACGAATGGCCGCGCCTTGCTGGAAGCGTCGGGCGGCATCAACTTCGACACGGTGCGCGCGATTGCCGAAACAGGCGTGGACCGCATCTCGATCGGCAGCCTGACCAAGGATGTGCGGGCTACCGATTACTCCTTGCGCATCGTCGGCTGATGAGAAGGGCAGGGCGGCGCTTGCTGGCCCTGGCGCTGCTGTGGCCCGTGCTGCTTGTGCCATCGCAGGCGCCAGCCCGGGAACTGCTGGCCGTGGGCGCGCAGTTCGAACGCGTGTTCGAGTATCAGGACAGCGGCGAATATGGCGGACTGGGCGCGGAACTGCTGCGCCTGATGGCGGCGCGCACGGGTCATACCGTGCGTTTTCGCATGGTGCCGTGGGCGCGCGCGCAAGCCATGCTGGCGCAAGGCCAGGCCGATATCCTGATCGGCCCCTACAAGACGCCTGAGCGCATCGCCAGCATGGCGTTTTCCGACAAGCCGTTTTACCAGGACCAGATGGTCTTTTATACGCGCCAGGATGCCAGCTTCGGCTGGGATGGAGACTACGCGATGCTGAAGAATCGCAGGGTGGTGCTGCTCAACGGCTGGGCCTATGGCGCAGACTGGGAGCGTGTGCGGCCCGGCTTGCAGGTCAGCGTTGCCAACAATGTGGAAAATGGCTTGAAGATGCTGGTGCACAATCACGTCGACGTGTTCGTCAGCAACCGCCGTAACACCGACCCCGTGATTGGCCGCCTCGGCTATGGGCGACAGGTGAAACCATTGCCCAAGGTCATCGAAGTACAGAATGGCTATTTCGCTTTTCCCCGCTCGCCCGCCTTCGACAAGTTGCGCCTGCAGTTCGACCAGGAACTGAATAGTTTGATCGAGACGGGCGAACTGAAACGGCTGGGCAAACGCTACGACGTTGGCATGCCCTGAGCGCATGCCGCCGACCAGGCGGCATGCTTGCTTTGCCTGTATTACAGCTGGCGCGCCTCAAACGTGTTGCACTGGGAAATCTGGCCGCTCTCGATACCCTTGCTGAACCAGCGCACGCGCTGCTCCGAGGTGCCGTGCGTAAACGAGTCCGGCACCACATGGCCTTGCGACTGGCGCTGCAACGCATCGTCGCCGATGGCCGTGGCCGCTTTCAGGGCCGCTTCCACATCGCCCTGTTCCAGGATTTTGCGGTCCTGGTTCGCGTGGAATGCCCACACGCCGGCAAAGCAGTCGGCCTGCAATTCCAGGCGCACGGACATGGCGTTGGCCTGGCGCTCCGATTGCGTGCGGCGCGCCTTGTCGACCTTCTCGGACAAGCCCAGCAGGTTCTGCACGTGGTGGCCCACTTCATGCGCGATCACGTAGGCTTCGGCAAACTCGCCCGAGACCTTGAAGCGCTGCTGCATCAGATTAAAGAAATCGAGGTCCAGGTAGACTTTCTGGTCGCCCGGGCAATAGAAGGGACCGCTGGCGCTCTGGCCCGTGCCGCACGCCGTCGGCGTGCTGCCCGAGTACAGGACCAGCTTGGGTTTCACGTAGCTGCCGCCTTCGGCCTTGAACAGGGCGCCCCAGGTGTCTTCCGTATCGGCCAGCACGGTTTTCACGAAGCGGGCCATTTCGTCCGATTCGGGTGGCTGGCGCGCGGGCGCCTGGCTTTGCTGGGTGCTGACCTGGCCGCCACCGCCGCTGAGCAGATTCAGCAAGGTCAGGGGATTGACGCCCAGCACATACGAGCCGACGAGGGCGATGACGATGGTGCCAATGCCGATCGAGCGTCCGCCAAAACCAAAGCCGCCGCCCCCACCGCCCCCACCACCGTCTTCGCCACGGCGGTCTTCCACATTGTCGCTTTCGCGATTGCCTTCCCATTTCATGATATCTGCTCCTGCTGCGATTTGCGATTGATTGGTCACGCCTCAAGATGGCTCTTGGGACGAATCTTATAATTATCGCAGCAAACCGCGCCGCGACAGGAGCGACAGTGTTACGCTTTGCAACTTTCCAACCACATCACAACAGGTGCACGCATGGTGCTTGCCAACGATACACGCATTTCGCCCACGGCGGTGGTCCAGGCACAACTGGACGCCTACAATGCACACGATGTGGCAGCCTTGCTGGCCATCTATGCCGATGATGCGCAGCAATTCCAGCATCCCGATACCTTGCTGGCCACGGGCAGTGCGCAGATCGGCCGCCGCTTCACGGCCCGTTTCGCCGCCAGCCGGCCGCAGGCGCAGTTGCTCAACCGTATCGCCTGCGGCAAGCTGGTGATCGACCATGAAATCGTCCATGGCGACACGCCAGGCGGTCTTTCCGCGCAGGAACTGGTGGCGACATATGAGGTAGAGCAGGGACGCATCGCGCGCGCCTGGTTCAGCTTTGGCGCCTTGACCAGCCTGCGCGTGGCGCTGCCGAACGATGTGCCGCAAATGAACGCACTGATCGCCCGTTCCGGCGTGGAACTGAGCGCCGGGTTTTATAGTGAAGAGCAGGCCGAGTCCGTGGCGCGCCATGTATTCGGCGTCGATACGCAGCTCGTTGCCGACCAGACATATTTCGTGATCGAACGTGACGGTGCCATGCTGGCCTGTGGCGGCTGGAGCCAGCGTGCCACCCTGTACGGCGCCGACCGCGCCAAGAGCGGGCCGGACCCGCTGCTCGACCCGGCCAGCCAGCCGGGTCGCATCCGCGCCTTCTTTGTCGAGCCCGCTAGCGCGCGCCAGGGCCTGGGCAGCATGCTGATGCGCCATTGCGAACGGCAGGCGCTGGCCGCCGGTTTCAGTGCGCTGGAACTGGCCGCCACCTTGCCCGGCGTGCCGCTGTACCTGGCCAGTGGCTTTGCCGTCACGGAAGATTTCTACCTCGACTTGCCTGGTGACATCAAACTGCCGCTGACGCGCATGCACAAGCGGCTGTAGCCTTACTTACCTGGGATGCGGGACTTGCTCTCCGCTGGCGGCCTGCAGGCAGCAATCGTCCAGGCGCATGATGCCCGTTTCCAGGGGCAGGGGAAACGGGGCAAGCAAGTCACTCGTGCCGGACCGGGATGCCGTGCGGCGCTTGCTCGTCGGGCAGGCGTTCAAGGTGGCTGGTGCTTCAACGCTTCGCGGCGGCTGAGTGGCGATAGTTGCTGGCGGTGCGCGTTGACAAACGCCGTCACCGCTTCGGGCGCGTGGCGCGCGTAATCGCGCAGGGCCCAGCCGATGGCCTTGCGGATGAAAAACTCGTCTTCATGCGCCAGCACCAGGGCCGCGTCAAATAACCAGGCGGCATTCGTGTCGTCGCGCCAGCCCAGCTGGTGCAGCATGGCGATGCGGCGCAGCCAGAAGTCGTCGTGGCGCAAGGCCGGGACCATATGCGCATGGCCATCGCCGCCACGCCGCAGCTCCGCCTGCAGCACATCGCCGATGACGCCCGTCATGCCGTCGACGCTGTCCCACCAGGCGCGCTGGCGCGCCAGTGCCAACAGGGCGGGGAGGTGATCGATGCTCAGCTGGCGCACGTGCAGGGCCAGCATGTCGAGCGCCACGTGCTGGTATTCGCGCTGTGGCTGTTGCCACAGCAGTTGCGCGTGTTCCAGCAACGTTCCGGGATCGATGCCCTTCATGCCCGCCAACAAGTCCCTGACGGCCAGGCGGCGCTGCGGCGCTGCCACGCCCAGGAAAATGAACTGGTCGCGCATATAGGCTTGCATGGGTGCGGCACGGGTGGGGTCGGCGACTGTTTCGAGCGCTATTCTTAATTCTTCATGTAGATTCATGGCATTTTCAGGCGTAAAAAAAAAGCGCTCCGTGGAGCGCCTTTTCATCTTCATCCAATATTACTGGATTTTTGCCTTCTTCATCAACTCATCGCGGTAAGCGGCGAGTTTCTTCTGTTGCAGCGACTCGGCTACTTGACCCTTGACTTCTTCCAGTGACGGCAGCTTCGTCGGACGGGTTTCTTCCAGCTTGATCACGTGGAAGCCGAATTGCGATTGCACGGGCGTTTGCGTGACCTGGCCTGGTTTCAGGGCAACCATGGCGTCGGAGAATGGCTTCACGTACGAAGCTGGGCTAGCCCAGTCCAGGTCGCCGCCATTGGCTGCCGAACCGTCTTTCGATACTTTCGCCAGTTCTTCGAACTTGGCGCCGCCTTTCAGCTTGGCGATGATGTCTTTCGCTTCGGCTTCGGTGGCCACCAGGATGTGGCGTGCATGGTATTCCTTGTCGCCGGCCTGTGCCTTGAACTTGTCGTACTCGGCCTTGATTTCAGCATCCTTGACAGGGTTCTTCTTCACGTAGTCGGCCAGCAGGGCGTTGATGATGATGCTTTGACGGGCATTGTCGATCTGCGACTTGACTTCCGGACGCGTGCCGTAGCCTTGCTTGTCGGCTTCCTGGATCAGCACTTCACGGCCGATCAGGTCTTTCTTGATGGCTTCGCGCAATTGCGGCGAATCGGCTTGCTTGCCTTGGGCGACGACTTGCTTGACGACCTGGTCAACGCGCGACGATGGGATGGCCTTGCCATTCACGGTGGCGACGTTTTGCGCGAATGCAGGGATCGCGACAACGGCGACCAGGGCTAAGATCAGGCGGGCTGGCTTCAAAATCATGTTCATTCCTAATAGATATACAAAAAGTTTGCGTCTGCCGGGCAGTGCGCATTCAGGCGCAGAATACACGACCGGCGCCGAAAGGGGCGCCGGGGAGGTCAGTTCTTACTGAACTTTTGCTTTTTTGATCATTTCTTCCTGATATGCTTGCAGTTTCTTTTGCTGCAGCGCTTCGGCGATCTGTGGCTTGACTTCTTCCAGGGTCGGCAGTTTTGCCGCGCGGGTGTCGTCCAGCTTGATCACGTGGAAACCGTTAGGCGTTTGCACCGGGGTGTCGGTGACCTGGCCTTTTTGCAGTTTCACGAAGGCGTCGGAGAACACTTTCGGGAAGGACGATGGCGCTGCCCAGTCCAGGTCGCCGCCATTGTCGGCCGAACCGGCATCTTTCGATTGCTTGGCCAGGTCTTCGAACTTGGCGCCGCCTTTCAGCTTGGCGATGATGTCTTTCGCTTCAGCTTCGGTGGCCACCAGGATGTGGCGCACATGGTATTCCTTGTCGCCGGTCTGGGCCACGAAGCGGTCGTATTCAGCCTTGATTTCAGCGTCGTTGACAGGATTCTTTTTCAGGTAGTCGCCGACCAGGGCGTTGATGACGATGGCCTGGCGCGCGTTCTCGATTTGCTGCTTGACGGCTGCATCTTTACCGAAACCTTTGTTTTCCGCTTCTTGCATCAGCACTTCACGGCCGATCAAGTCCTTCTTGATCATTTCGCGCAGTTGCGGCGAATCCGGTTGCTGGCCTTGGGCGACGACTTGCTTGACGACTGCATCAACGCGCGACGATGGAATAGGCTTGCCATTAACAACGGCAACATTTTGCGCAAAAACAGGTACCGCGACAACGGCGAGTAGTGCGATCAGCAAGCGGGCTGGCTTAAAAGTCATTATTAAATCCTGTTAGGGAAAGTTTCGTAAAAAACGCATGGAAAGAAATTGATAACATGGCTCGGGTACGCCAAAAACGCCATCCTTACACTACTTCGGACGGCGCCAGGGCCACAATTGCCAATGCATGTATCTCATTATGCATCATATCGTGCACGGAATCATACACCAGACGATGACGCATGACGAGCCTGAGCCCCTCAAATTGACTAGAAATAATGCGTAGATTGTAATGGCCTCCGCCCGAGGCGGCGCCCGCGTGGCCCCGGTGGCGCGCCGAGTCGTCTTCCAGCACGCATTCCAGAGGAGAAAGTGCCGTTTCCAGGCGGGTACGAATGCGCTGCATCCGCGTTTCCGGCGAAGTATTCTCGGTGGTGGTATTGATCATGCGTCTTCCTTGATATGTTTGGCCAGGAACAGGGTTTGCGCCACGATGAACGCAAAGAAAATGCCCGTCGCGCCAAAGGCCTTGAAACTGACCCAGGCGGCCATGTCGCCCTTGTACAGCACGAAGGCCACGAACAGGTTCAGTGCACCGATGACGCCAAAGAAGATGATCCAGGCGGCCAGCAACTGGTTCCAGACGGCATCAGGCAATTGCACTTGCGCTTCCATGGTTTTGCGGATCAGGTTTTTCTTGAAGCCCACGTGGGCGATCAAGAGGGCCAGGCCGGACAGCCAGTAGATCAGGGTCGGCTTCCATTTCAGGAAGAAATCGTCATGCAGGTAAATGCTGGCGCCGCCGAACACGACAAAGATGAACAGCGATAGCCACAGCATGCCGTCGACCTTGCGGCCGCGCAGCAGCAGATAGCTGACCTGGCAGGCGGTGGCGACGATGCCGACCAGGGTGGCGAGTATCCATGGCGCCTGGTCAGCCTTGATCAGGCCGCCGGACACGAAGCCGGACAAATATTGCTGCACGAAATCGTGCGTGGCCGCTTCATACATGCCGCCCAGCTTGAAGGCGGCGAAGAAGGCGATCAGGGGGAATAGGTCGAATAGAAATTTCATGGCGAGACTTTACACTGGTCTTATTAGAATCATCTTAGGAATGGCTTAGGAGTAATGCCCAAGCCATTGCCGGCATCAAGGCTGCGGATCGAAGCGCAAAGAAGCCGAATTGATGCAATAGCGCAAGCCGGTCGGCGGCGGGCCGTCCGGGAAGACGTGGCCCAGGTGGGCGTCGCAGACGGCGCAGACGATTTCCGTGCGCTCCATGCCGTGGCTGCGGTCGACGATCTCCGTCACGTTGGCCGGGTCGAGGGCCTGGAAATAGCTGGGCCAGCCGCAGCCGGAATCGAACTTGGTATCCGAGGCGAACAGGGGCGTATTGCAGCAGACGCAGGTATAGATGCCGTGTTCATGGTGGTCCCAGAACTTGCCCGTGAAGGCGCGCTCCGTAGCCGCGTGGCGCGTGACTTCGTATTGCATCGAGTCGAGCATGGCGCGCCATTCGGCGTCGGTTTTTTTGACTTTATTGGTGGTCATAATGACTCCTCAGGATGAGCAACTGACTTCAAGGTGGCTGGCCCAGTCGGGCGGCAGGGCCGCATAGTGCTGGTGTTCGGGCTGTTCGTCAAATGGCTTTTGCAGTATTTCCAGCAATTTTGTCACTTCGGTATAGTCCTGCTGCTGGGCTTTTTCGATGGCGACCTGGGCCAGATAATTGCGCAGCACGTATTTCGGGTTGACCTGGTTCATGGCGGCCTGGCGCTGCGCATCGACGCTATTGTCTTGCAACAGGCGCGCGCGGTAACTCACCGCCCAGGCATCGAAGGCGGGGCGATCGATGAACATATCGCGCAGCGCCGTGTCATGTTCGGGGCTGGCCATTTGCAAGGTCGACAGGGCGCGGAAGAAGTTGGTGAAATCCACGTGATTGGCTTGCATCAGCGCAAACATGCTGTCGAACAGCGCCGTGTCTTCATCTTGCACCGTACGCAAGCCCAGCTTGGTGCGCAGCAAGGCATTCATCTTGTCCGCAAAGGCGCTCTGGTAGCTGTCCAGCGCCGCCTGCGCCAAGTCCACTTCGCCGATCAGCGGCAGCAGCGCCTGGCCCAGCGCATAGCAGTTCCAGTGGCCCACCTGCGGCTGGTTGGCGTAGGAATAGCGACCTTGCTGGTCCGTATGGTTGCAGATGTGCTCGGCGTCAAACGCTTCCATGAAGCCGAAGGGGCCGTAATCGAGGGTCAGGCCCAGAATCGACATATTGTCCGTATTCATCACGCCATGCATGAAGCCCACGGCTTGCCAATGCGCAATCATGTGCGCCGTGCGCACGCACACTTCGGCCAGCAAGGCCTGGTAGGGGTTTGATGCGGCGCGCAAATGGGGATAAAAGCCATCGATGACGTAATCGGCAAGGATTTTCAGCTCGTCCGGTTTCTTGCGGTAAAACCAGTGTTCGAACGAACCGAAGCGCACAAAACTGGGTGCCATGCGCGTGACGACAGCCGCCGTTTCCACCGTTTCGCGCATGATGCCTTGCTGCGACCCCATGATGGACAGCGCGCGCGAAGTGGGAATGCCCAGCGCCGCCATGGCTTCCGAACACAGGAATTCGCGGATGGACGAGCGCAGCACGGCGCGACCATCCCCCATGCGCGAATACGGCGTGGCGCCGGCACCTTTCAGCTGCAGCTCCATCGGACCATGTTCGGTGGCGATATCGCCCAGCAGGATGGCGCGGCCATCGCCCAGTTGGCCGGCCCAGACGCCGAACTGGTGGCCCGAGTACACGGCCGAGAGGGGGATGGAGCGCTCGGCCACGACATTGCCGATCAGCAGATCCACAAAGCCAGGTTCGGCCAGGCGCGTGGCATCGAGACCGATCAGACTTGCTGCCGGCGCGCTGGCTGCAACAAAGTAGGGCGCGGGCAGGGGCGTGGGCATCAATCGCGTATAGAACGCGGGTGGCAAGGCCGCAAAGGTGTTATCCAGTGGTAAGGTAGGAGCGGTGATGGCGATTCCATTCAAGTCAATGCGCCGGCAAGGTGCGCCAGGCTGAAACACGATTTTACCGCACGGCGCGAAGGTTCGTACCGGACGCGGGCACGGCAAAAAAACGGAATCGAAAATTCCATGCTGCAATGCAATATCGAAATGCGTTGACGATTTCCGCACGACCGTACGAAACTAAGGAAAGTCTGTAAATTCCAACAATAACCGAGTATCCAGCCCAGGAGACACGATGTCGGCATTCCCCTTGAGTCCAGTGATGGGCCAGATGATGAATCAGCCCCTGCTGATTTCCAGCATTATCGAGTTTGCAGCGCGTCATTATGGAGGCAGCGAAATCATTTCTCGGCGGGTGGAGGGCGATATGCACCGCTACACCTACCGCGATTGCCACCAGCGCGCGCGGCGCCTGGCGAACGCCTTGCATGGCCTCGGCGTCGGCATGGGCGACCGGGTCGCCACCCTTGCCTGGAATGGTTACCGCCACCTGGAAGCCTATTATGCCGTGTCAGGCTCGGGCGCCGTGCTGCATACCATCAATCCGCGCCTGTTTCCCGACCAGATCGCCTATATCTCGAATCACGCGCAAGATCAGGTTTTACTCTTTGATTTGACCTTTTTGCCGGTGGTCGAGAAAATCGCCGCCGACTGCACCTTCGTGCGCCACTTCGTGCTGATGTGCGACCGCGAGCGCATGCCCGCCAGCAGCACCATCCCTGACCTTCTGTGCTATGAAGACTTGATCGCCACGCATTCCGACGAGTACACCTGGCCCTTGTTCGACGAGAATGCGGCGGCCACCCTGTGCTACACGTCCGGCACGACGGGCAACCCCAAGGGCGCCCTGTATTCGCACCGCTCGACCGTGCTGCACGCGTATGCCTCGGCCATGCCCAGCGCCCTGAACGTGCGCGCCTCGGACACGGTGCTGCCCGTGGTGCCCATGTTCCACGTGAATGCCTGGGGCTTGCCATATTCCGTGCCCCTGTCCGGCGCGCGCATGGTATTTCCCGGCGCGGCACTCGATGGCAAATCGCTGTACGAACTGTTCGAGGCGGAAAAAGTGACCTTCTCGGCGGGCGTGCCCACCGTCTGGCTGGGCCTGCTGAACCATGCCTTGCAAAATAACTTGCAATTTTCCACCTTCCGCCGCACGGTGATCGGCGGCGCGGCTTGCCCGCCGGCCATGATGGATACCCTGATCGACAAGTTCGATATCGAGGTCATCCACGCCTGGGGTATGACGGAAATGTCGCCGCTGGGCACGGCCGGCGGCTTGCAGACCAAGCACCTGGACTTGCCGAAGGACGAGCAGCGCAAGATCCTGCAAAAGCAGGGCCATGCCATCTACGGCGTGGACATGAAAATCGTCGATGACGATGGCAAGGAATTGCCGTGGGATGGCATCAGCTATGGCCATCTGCTGGTGAAAGGGCCGTGGATCATTGCCTCGTATTACAAGAACGAGGGCGGCGAAGTGCTGCAGGATGGCTGGTTCCCCACGGGCGACGTGGCCACCATCGACACGGATGGCTACATGCAGATCACAGACCGCAGCAAGGATGTGATCAAGTCGGGCGGCGAGTGGATCGGCACCATCGACCTGGAAAACCTGGCCATGGCGCACCCGGCCGTGCTGCAGGCGGCATGCATCGGCGTATTTCACCCGAAATGGGATGAGCGCCCCGTGCTCGTGGTGGTGCTGCGGCCCGGCATGACGGTCACGCGCGAAGCCTTGCTGCAATTTTTTGAAGGCAAGATCGCCAAGTGGTGGACGCCCGACGACGTGCTGTTCGTCGACGCCTTGCCCATGGGCGCGACGGGCAAGATCCAGAAGAACAAGCTGCGCGAGCAGTTCAAGGGCCACCAGCTGCCCGGCATGTAGCGCTTTAGCGTGCTTATGCGGCTTGCGGCAGCGCCGAGCCCAGCTTTTCCAGCAAATGATCGCATTGGAAAACGGACAGGGTCTGGCGCTGCGCCTGCGTGCCGATATCGATCATTTCATCCATTTCACTGCGCAAGTCGTCATGTTCTCCCGTGCGGATGATTTGCGGCGCCGCGAAGCGCTGGCTGTCGGAAATGGTCATGATGTTGTCGACATGGTCGACAAGGAAGCCGTAGCGCTCGCTACCCCGTTCCACGATGAGGATCTTGCCGGCGCCCGTGTCAGGCAGGGCCGGCATGGCGTACAGCTGGCGCAAGTCGATGATGCTGATCATTTGCTGACGCAAGTTCAGCATGCCGCGCATGCAGGCCGGCATGCCCGGCGGCGTGGTGATGGCGCCGCTGAAGTCGATGATTTCGCGCACCTGGCCGATTTCCACGGCGAAGCGGGTTGCCACGGTAAACGTGATGTAGACGCGGCGCTGCGCCTGGCGCGTGGCGGCCGTGGCCGTTTCCGCGTCGTTTGGATACAGGCGCTTGTGGCCGTCACGCATCTCGACGATCTCCGCCTGCGACAGGATGCCCTTGTGGTCGAGGAAAATGATGTCGCCCAGGCCGTCTTTCGTGATGCAACCGGCGAACATGGCCGCGCGCGCCTTGCTCAGCAGGGGAATCGGCAGCACTTCATCGCCAAAGAAATGCACGATGCTGTCGACGGAGTCGACGAGAAATCCCACGCTCGTGTCATCGAGGCGCACGACGATGATGCGCTGCTCCAGCGTGGCCGCCTTGGCCCCGTTGCCGGACCCGGCCGCTTGCAGCAGGGTACCGAAATCGACGACGGCCACCTGGCTGCCGCGAAAATGCATGCGGCCAAGGCACAGCTCGCTATTCAGCAGGGAGCCGTGCAGTTCGGGCACTTTGATGATTTCCTGGATGGCCAGCATTTCGAAGGCAAACGTGGCCCCGGCCGCATGGAAGCTGACGCACTGCCGGCGCTCGCTTTGCGCATGGTAGCGAGCCGTGTTCAGCTTGGCGCCTGTCGCCTGCAGGGTCAGCACATGGGGCACGTTTTCGATGCGCAGCAAGGCGTGCGGGTCGAGGATTTGCAGCAGGCGCGCGCCGCCGTCGAGCAATATCGTGCCGGCGATGATGGCGTGCGCGTCGCCGGCCGCATACTGCAAGGCACTGCGCGCGCTGGCCGGCACGCGCAGGATGTCGCCCGTATCCTGGAAGACGACGCCGATCAGCACTTGCTGGAAGTCGAGGATGGCGATCTTGTCGGTGGCCACGGCGCGCGGCGCATCGGCGCGGAACAGCAGCCCCAGGTTGACTACCGGAATGACACTGCCGCGCAAGGTGAACATGCCTTCCAGATACGCGGGCGACAGGGGCAGGGCGGTGACTTTCGCGGGGTAGTTCACCACTTCGCGGATGCAACTGGCGGGCAGGGCGAATTCATCGTCGCCCAGATGGAATGAACCGAACAGTTCGGTGGGAGTGTCGTGCCCTTCATGCCTATCCATATGCGCTTTCCTTGCGTGGAGTCAAGCCGGGTTGCGCCACCACATCGGTGACGGCGTAGCTGTGGTGGGCGCAATCGATCAGCAACTGGCGCCCGTGGCGTCCGCCCAGCGCGCAAAAACTGACGTGCAAGCCGCACTGGTCCAGGTATTTTTGCGCCGCTGCCGCGTTTTGCCGCCCTACCTGCAGGCGGCCATGACCATTGTCAGGGCCGAACATGCTGGCGCCGCCCGCCAGCACCACGTCGATATCGGCGTAATCGGCCTGGCGCACGCCCATCAGGCGCAGTAGCGAGGGCACGGCCTGGCTCACATAGCGCGCCCCCAGGCTGCTGTCGGCGCCCGGCGCTTCCGGCAGCAAACAATGGGCCAGGCCGCAGCACGGGCCATTCTTCCAGATGAAGCCGATGCCGATGCAGGAGCCGAGCAAGGCTTGCAGCTGCTCGCCCTGCGTACCCACGCCCAGTTGACCCATGCCAACCAGGTGCAGCGGCGGCGCGTCCGCCTGAGTATGCGTGTGAATCATGCCAGTCCCGCCTTGTAAATCATGGGAAACTCGAATTGATAGCCGGTACCCAGGCGGGCGATGGTTTCCGATTCGCCCAGGATCAGCCGGCCCTCGTCCTTGAGGCTCAGGCGGGCCTGGCGCAGCACGGTTTCCTGGTGCTCGGCATCGAAATAAATCAGCACATTGCGCAGGAAGACCAGGTCGAATTGCCGTGCCGGACGCAACGCTTCGAGCAGATTGTGCTGCGCAAAGCTGACGTGCTGCCGCAGCTCTTCGTTGACCTTGACGCCATATGGCGCGGGCGTAAAATATTTGCGCAACAAGTCCGGGTGCGACAAGCGGATGCGCTCGACGGAACGCCCGCTGTATTGGCCCACCCGCGCGGCGCCCAGGATTTGCTGCGAAATGTCGCTGGCCAGGATCTGGTAGCGGAAAGCGGGCGCTTGCAGTTTGAATTGCTCGCACAGCATGGCGATCGAATACAGCTCTTCGCCGCTGGCCGCCGCAGCCGACCAGATTTCCAGGCAGCCGCCCGGATGGGCGCGGGTCCAGGCGGGCAGGTAGTGGTCGCGGAAGTAATCCCAGATCGAGGGTGTACGGAAAAACAGGGTGTCGTTGGTGGTCACCAGGTCGATGAAATGGGCCACCTCGTCACGGTCGCTGGCCACCCGTTCCAGGTAAGCCTGGTAGCTGTGCAGAGACAGCGCCTGCAGCCGGGGCTGCAAGCGCCGCTCCAGCAAGACGCTCTTGCGCGCAGTCATGGCGATGCCCGTATGTTCGCGCACCAGCGCAATCAGGCGCGTCAGCACCTCGGGCGTTAAGGTGGCCGCATGGCTCATGGCCTACACCACGAAGCCGGAGACAGTCTGGTTCAGGCTGCCCGCGCGCTCGTTTAGTCCATCCGTGGAGCGGGCGATGCTGTCGCAGTTGGCGGCCGACTTTTCCGTTTCCTCGGCGATATACTGGATCGCCGTCGAGACTTCGCGCGCCGTCAGCAGCTGTTCGTTGGCCGCCTTCGAGATATCCGAGATGGCCAGGGTGGTCTTCGCCACCCCCGAGACGATCTTGTCGAAGGCATCGCTGGCCTGGCGCGAAATCTCGCTGCCGGTGGACACGCGCTTGACGGATTCGTTGATCAGCTTGGAAATCTCTTTGGTTGCCTGCGAGGAACGTTCGGCCAGCTTGCGCACTTCGTCGGCAACGACGGAAAAGCCCAGGCCGTGCTCGCCGGCGCGCGCCGCCTCGATGGCCGCATTAAACGCCAGCATATTCGTCTGGTTGGCGATCTCGCTGATGACCTTGACGATTTCGCCGATGTCTTCCGACGAGCGGTTGATCAAGTCCATCGCCTCGATCGACTTGGCGACGGCGCGCGCGCCCGCTTCCGCTTCCTGCTGCGTGGCTTTCGCCAGGAAATCGGCATTCGACGTGTTTTCCGCGATGGAATTGATGGAAAACGTCAGGCCATCGATGGAGGCGTTCATTTCTTCCACCGTGGCACCAAGCGCCTGCGTGCCCACGGCCACGCCCGTCGCCCGTTCGGCGATCGTATGCGAGGCGTCGGCAAAACCGTTGGCCGCCGAGACCACATTGCCGATCAAGCCGCGCAAGTCGACGATCATCTTGCTGATGCCGCCGGCCAGCAGGTCGATCGGCTCGTCGCCCTCAGGCACGATATTGCAGGTCAGGTCGCCTTGCGCCGCGCGCGCCACCGAGTCAAGCAAGGCATTGACCTTGCGGCTGTCGTTGGCGGCCCTGGCCTGGATGCTGTTTTCCAGATTGACCTGGTCCGTGATGTCGATGGCGAACTTGACCACTTTATACGGCTTGCCGTTGAGGTCGAGGATGGGGTTGTAGGTGGCCTGTATCCACACCACCTTGCCATGGTTGCCCAGGCGCTTGTAGCGGCCCGCGTCGAATTCACCCCGGTTGAGCTTTTGCCAGAATTTCTTGTACTCGGCGCTGCCGGCATACTCGGGCTCGCAGAATGTGCGGTGGTGCTCGCCCTTGATATCGCTCAAGTCATAGTCCATGACGGCGAGGAAATTGTCGTTTGCGTCCAGCACATAGCCCTGCATGTCGAATTCGATCACGGCCTGCGCCTTGCCGATGGCGCTGACCTTGCCTTCGTATTCGGCATTGCGCATTTTCAGGGCCGTGATGTCGTTGGCGAACTTGACCACCTTGAAGGGCCGGCCTTCCGCGTCAAAAATGGGATTGTATGAGGCATTGAGCCAGATTTCGTGGCCGTCCTTGGTGACGCGCTTGTATTCGCCCGCGTCGAACTCGCCCTTGGCCAGCTTTTGCCAGAATTGCGCATATTCCTCGCTCTTGGCGTAATCGGGCGCGCAAAACATGCGGTGGTGCTTGCCTTCGATTTCTGCCAGCGTGTAGCCGACGGAGGTAAGGAAATTGTCGTTGGCGCGGATGATGGTGCCGTCGAGCCTGAACTCGATCACGGCCTGGGCCTTGCTGATGGCGTCGATCTTGCCTTCGTAATCAGCATTGCGGCGCTTGCTGGCCGTGATGTCGGTGGCAAACTTGATGACTTTATACGGCTTGCCATCCGCGTCGAGGATGGGGTTGTAGGAAGCATTGATCCACACTTCGCGGCCATCCCTGGCGCGGCGCTTGTATTCGCCCTGGTCGAACTCGCCGCGACCCAGCCTGGCCCAAAAGTCGCCGTATTCAGCCGTTTTCACATACTCGGGGTCGCAGAAGATGGCATGGTGCTTGCCTTGCACCTCGGCCAGTGAATACCCGACGACGCGCAGGAAATTGTCATTCGCATGCAGGATGGTGCCGTCGAGCTCGAATTCGATCACGGCCTGGACACGGTTTAATGCAGTATTTATCGCTTGTAAGTCCAGATCCTGAGAGTCGCTGACATGGCTGGCTGCGTCCATAGTATTTCCTTCAATGTGAGAAGAGAAAGGGGTGGCGATAATACTGACGGCTAATGACGATATAAAAACATTGCATAATTACCCGGAAAGGGCGAATGTGATAATCGGTGAGAATCTGCACGATATGACAAAATCGAACACGGCGTTATCGGGCGGAATTGCTACATAATATTAAATCAGTTGCAGAGTATTGATTTGAATCAATAATTTTATTATTCCTCAGAGCCATGAGAAAAACAAGTGGCCTGAATAAATAATGCTGTAAGTGGCGCCAATGGCCTGCGCATGGATAGGAAGGCATATTCAGAAGATTATAAAACGCTGTTTACTTGTTGTTATTTATTTATTTAAATGAATATGTTATCGATAGTTGCTGGCCCTTTTTTCCGAGGAGGTGGCCAGCCAGCGCGGGCGATGTTGTACCATGCCGACGGGCACAGGCGCTGCGCGCGTCGAGATAAAAATAATACGAGCGTTCTTTTATGCGGTATAGTAAAGCTTCATCCCTTGCAACCACCTCATCGCTGAGCAAAATCAATAAGGAAGAGACATGAGTGCTGAATATCAAGTGAACGGCGCTGTTGCCGTCATTACCCTCGCCAATCCGCCCGTCAATGGTCTGGGCCTGGCGACGCGCACTGCCGCCGTCGCGGGCATCCGTCAGGCGTTGGCGGACGAGGCCGTCAAAGCCATCGTCATCACTGGCGCCGGCAAGGCCTTTTCGGGCGGCGCCGATATCAAAGAATTCAATTCGCCCAAGGCGCTCACCGAACCGACCCTGCACACCCTGATCAACGTCGTCGAACAGTCGACCAAGCCGGTGGTGGCGGCCATCCACAGCGTCTGCATGGGCGGCGGCCTGGAGCTGGCGCTGGGCTGCAACTATCGCGTGGCAGCGCCAGGCGCGCAGATGGCCTTGCCTGAAGTCAAGCTCGGCATCTTGCCGGGCGCGGGCGGTACGCAGCGCCTGCCGCGTGTGCTGGGCCTGGAAATGGCCCTCAACATGATTGTCTCGGGCACGCCCGTCGCGTCCGAGAAACTTGCCGGCACGGCCCTGTTCGACGAAGTCATCGCGCCCGGCGCCGACTTGCTGAACGCCGCCGTGGCCTTCGCCACCAAGGTGGCCGATGTGCGTCCGCTGCCGAAAGTGCGCGAGCGCAAGGTCGATTACCCTAACCATGAAGCCTTTTTGCAGTTTTCGCGCAATACAGTGAAAGCCATATCCGGCCCGTTCCCCGCACCGCTGAAATGCGTCGACGCCGTGGCGGCCGCCGTGACGATGAAGTTCGACGATGGCTTGAAGTATGAGCGCGATCTGTTCATGCAACTGGTGCAGTCGCCTGAATCGAAAGCCCTGCGGCACGCCTTCTTTGCCGAGCGCGTCGCCAGCAAGGTGCCCGACGTGCCGTCCGACACGCCCGTGCGCAGCATCGCCAGCGCCGCGATTGTCGGTGCCGGCACCATGGGCGGCGGCATCGCCATGAATTTCGCCAACGCGGGCATTCCCGTGAAGCTATTGGAAACGCAGCAGGAAGCGCTGGACAAGGGCCTGGCCACCATCCGCAAGAATTACGAGAACACGGTGAAGAAGGGCAAACTGACGCAAGAAAAGGCCGAGCAGCGCATCGCCCTGGTCAGCGGCACGCTGGCGTATGCTGACATTGCGCAAGCCGATATCGTCATCGAAGCCGTCTTCGAAGAGTTGGGCGTGAAGGAAAGCGTCTTCAGGCAGCTCGATGCCGTCATGAAACCGGGCGCCATCCTCGCCTCGAACACGTCGACCCTGGACCTGGACAAGATCGCCGCGTTTACCAAACGCCCGCAGGACGTGATCGGCACGCATTTCTTCAGTCCCGCGAACGTCATGAAGCTGCTGGAAATCGTCCGTGGCAAGGCGACGGGCAAGGACGTGCTGGCCACGGCGCTGGCGCTGTCGAAAAAGCTGAAAAAGACGGGCGTCGTCTCGGGCGTGTGCGACGGTTTCATCGGTAACCGCATGATCGAGCAATACAGCCGGCAGGCCGGCTTCCTGCTGGAAGAAGGCTGTCTGCCGGAACAGGTGGACAAGGCGGCGGAGAAATTCGGTTTTGCCATGGGGCCGTTCCGCATGGGCGACCTGGCCGGCAACGACATCGGCTGGGCCATCCGCAAGCGCCGCACTGTGGAAAAGCCGGAAGTCACGTATTCGAAGACGGCTGATTTACTGTGCGAATTGAAACGCTATGGACAGAAGACGGGCGCCGGCTGGTATGACTACAAAGCGGGCGACCGCAAGGCCTATCCGTCGGAACAGGTCAATGCCATGATAGTGCAGCACTCGGCCGACATTGGCGTGGCGCGGCGCAAGATCAGCGACCAGGAAATCGTCGAACGCCTTGTGTATGCGCTGGTCAACGAGGGCGCGCGCATCCTGGAAGAGGGCATCGCCCTGCGCGCCTCGGACATCGACATGGTGTACTTGACGGGCTACGGCTTCCCCCTGTTCCGCGGCGGCCCCATGTTCTATGCCGATACGGTGGGCTTGCAGAACGTGCAGGGCGCGATTGCCGGCTATGCGAAAGGCCGCCACGGCGAAGCGTGGACACCGGCGCCGCTGCTGGTGAAGCTGGCGGGTGAAAACAAGGGATTCAATAGCTGATGCTGGGCTGTTGAATGGCAAAGGGCAGATTTCTCTGCCCTTTTTTTATTTCTTCTTCGCCAGCATCTTGACCGCCTCGTTGACGATGACGGGGTTGTCTTTCTGGATGTAGTAGCCGGTACCCGTAATGCGCTCGATGGCCGGCGCGCCGGACAGGCGCTGCCAATCTTTTTCCTGGGCCCGCACCACGTTTTCAAACGAGCCCATTTCCTCGATGCCGAACTTGTCGCGCACCAGCAGCATGGCGGGCACGTGCAGCGGGCTGGCCATGTCGACATGCTGCAGGCACTGCGTCTGGGCATCGAATTCAGCCGATTCGGTACTGTTGAACATGAGTTTGCGCCGCGTCTTCACAAGCATGGCGTAGGTGGACGCGTCCGTCTGCATCCGGCTCCATTGCTGCGGGTGCGTGGGATCGAGCAGGACCAGGCCAGCCACGTCCTGCGGGTACAGCCTGGCATATACATACTGGTACAGCCCGCCCAAGCCATGGCCGACCAGCACATAGGGCGGCTTCAAACCCGCTTGCGCCAGCAGGGCGCGCTGTTGGGCGGCAATGGTGCAGGGGTCGCGCGGCGTGGAGGTTTTTTTGCTGTCGCCGTAGCCGGGACGGTCGTACACGAGCACGCGGTGCTGTTTGGCCACCTCGGGCACCACCTTGGCCCACACATCCTTGCCGTCGCCCATGGCCGACTGGAAGACCACGGGCAAGCCGCTCTGGCCGCTCAGGGAGTAGGCGATGCTGGCGTCGGGCAGGGCGGCCGTGGCGGGCACGCCTGGCGTGGCCTGAGACGACGGCAACAGGGAACAGCCGGAAAAACAGCCTGCCAGCAGCAAGCCGGCGCTGGAGAGGAGCATGGTGCGCGCGGGGCGGCCGACAAATAGATGATGCATGAATCTCCTTCTTGGTGCAGGGACCGGGGGGCCGGTATGGCGTGCCAGCCATTATAGGCAAATCGTCACGAAGTGAAAATGCCGAACAGAGATGGATTTCCCGTCCTGTCAGCCGGCGTCGGCACGGTGGCAGACCGCTTCGATGCGGTTGCCGTCCGGATCGAACAAAAAGGCCGCGTAATAGCTGGCGTGATGGTGGCGCAGGCCGGGCGCGCCCAGGTCGATGCCGCCATGCGCCAGGCCCGCATGCCAGAACGCTTCCACGGCCGCGCGCGATGTGGCCTTGAAGCAGCAATGGCGGCGCGGGGCGTCGTCGGGCCTGGGGCCCAGGCGCACGGAAAAATAGCTGCGTTCAGGGTGTTCGGCATCGCTGCGCTCGCCATAGCCTATCCACGCTTGGGCATGCTCGCTGCCCACCTTGGGCACGTCCAGCGCGGCGAAGATGGCGTCGTAGAAGCGCTCGGCGCGTTCCAGGTCGGCAACGGTGAGGGAGACGTGATCGAGCATGGGCATTCCACTGTAAAAACAAGGAGGCCATAGCATAGCCCGGATCAGGGCAGCCGTGGGCGTCAGTGACCGAGTGATACTGCCGGTGCTTAACTGCAGGTTAAGGGCGGCGGACGAGCCGGGTCACGATGGCACGGCTCATCAGCTGCACGCGGGGCGCGAACAGCATCACGGCGCAGAAGGCCACGGGCCAGGCGGCAAAGAACGCATGGCGCCAGCGGGGCAGGAAGTCTGCTTGCAGGCCGATATTGAGCCAGGTGACCCAGGCGCTCATCAGCAGGGTCATCACCAGCGACATCAGGAAGGCAAATACGCAGCGCAAGCGCAGGACATCGGACATGGAGCACTTTCAAAATGATGAGGATGTGGCAGCGTAACGACTTGCAGCAATCTATACTAGAGCCATATTTTTAATTTCAAATTCCGAAAATGCAATCATGCTAGATGATCTCGCCCTGTTTGTCGCCATCGTCGAGGCGGGCAGCCTGCATGCGGCGGCCGTCAAGGAAGACTTGCCCGCCGCTACCGTCACGCGCCGGCTGCAAAAGCTGGAAAGCCAGCTGGGCTACCGCTTGCTCAACCGCAGCGCGCGCCGCCTGCAGCCGACGGCGGAAGGCTGGCAATACTATGAGCAATGCCGACCCCTCGTGCACGCGCTGCGGCAAGCGACGCAGCAGCTCGACGCCAGCCTGTCGGCCGTCTCGGGCAGCATCCGCGTGCTGGCGCCCGTCAACTTCGCCAGCGGCTTGCTGACGCCTGCCTGGGTCAGCTTCATGCAGCAGTATCCGGACATCCGCCTGGAACTGGAACTGTCGAACCTGCTGCAAGACCTGGTGGGCAGCGGCGCCGATCTGGCCATCCGCGTGGGCGCGCTCGACGATTCTTCGCTGATGCAGCGGCGCCTGGGCAGCGCCGCGCTGGTGATGGTGGCCGCGCCCGGCTATCTGGCGCGCGCCGGCGTGCCGCGCGACTTGCAGGAACTGGCACGGCATGAATTGATCGTGGCCGAGCCGCTGCGCAGCTGGCGCTTGCGGCGGCCCGGCGACGGCGCCGAAATGGTAATCGAACCGCAGGCGCGCCTGCGTGTCAACGAGATGCGTCTGGCCGTGGAGATGGCTGACGCGGGCATCGGTATCCTGCTGTGTCCGCTGCTGCAATGCCGCGACGAAGTGGCCAGGGGCAGCCTCGTGCGCGTCTTGCCCGACTGGATGCCGCAGCCGCGCCACGTGTATGCCGTGTGGACGCAGCGGCGCTACCTGCCTGCCCGCGTGCGCGTGCTGCTGGAACACCTGGCGGCGTTTGCGGCCGGCAATCCGCTGCTAAACGAAGCGTTGGACGGGCAGGACGCCGCCGTTGCCTGATCCTTAGCACTAAGTAATACCGAGCGCTTGTACTTTTCGTCAGGATCGCGTTAAGATAAAGCTTGCTCGCTTATCAAGTGGGCAATCTGGTGTTTTTACGCGCAATTTCGTCCCTATCCATGAGAGTAGCAATGAAATATCTGATCGTTCCCTTCTTGCTGGCCATGACTGGCTGTGAAGTCTTGTATGACGCGAACCGGGACAAGATCGGTGAGTATTGCAACAGCCTCAATAATTTTGACGACCGTAATGCCTGCCGCAAGCGCAACCAGACCAGCTACCAGGAATACGTGCAGCAGCGCGACCAGCTGAAAAAGAGCAAGAGCGACAAGTAAGCTCGCCGCCGCATACGCCGCATAAAAAACAAACGCCGCTGACCAGTCAGCGGCGTTTTGCATTGCAGGCCCCGGCCTTGCGGCCGGGGCTGGTGCCGGATCAATCGTCGGCGTAGATATTGTTATCCTTGGTTTCCTTGACGAACAGGGTGCCGATCACGACAGTCGCCAGGGCGACGACGATCGGATACCACAGACCATAATAGATATCGCCCTTGAAGGCCACCAGCGCGAAGGCCGTGGTCGGCAGCAAGCCGCCGAACCAGCCATTACCGATATGGTAGGGCAGGGACATCGAGGTGTAACGGATACGGGTCGGGAACATTTCCACCAGCATGGCGGCGATCGGGCCATACACCATGGTCACGTACAGCACCAGGATGAACAGCAGCAAGACGACCATCGGCTTGTTGATCTGGTCAGGGTCCGCTTTGGCCGGGTAGCCCGCTTCCTTGATGCCGGCGCCGATTTCTTTCTTGAACGCGGCTTCCTTGGCTTTGCTGTCCGCATCGAAATTCAAGCCGTCGGCCGTCATGACGGCGTTAAACGACGTCAATTCCTTGGTGCCTATGCGCACTTTTGCCACGCTGCCGGCCGGTGCATCTTCCTTCGTGTAGTTCACCGAACTGTTCGACAGGAAAGCCGTGGCGATGTCGCACGACGATGGGAACTTCTTCTGGCCCGTCAGGTTGAACTGGAAGTGGCAGGAGGCAGGATCTGCCACCACCACCACTGGCGAATTCTTCAGTGCCGCTTCCAGCTGCGGATTGGCGAAGTGGGTCAGGCCGTTGAAGATCGGGAAGTAGGTCGCCGCGGCGATCAGGCAGCCGCCGAGGATGATGTACTTGCGGCCGATGCGGTCGGACAGGCTGCCGAAGAACAGGAAGAATGGCGTAGCCAGCAGCAGGGCGATGGCGATCAGCACGTTGGCCGTTGCCAGATCCACTTTCAGGGTCTGGATCATGAAGAACAGGGCGTAGAACTGGCCTGTGTACCAGACGACGGCCTGGCCGGCGGTCAGGCCGATCAGGGCCAGGATGACGATTTTCAGGTTTTTCCACTTGCCGAACGCTTCCGTCAGTGGCGCTTTCGAGGTCTTGCCCTCGGCCTTCATTTTGGAAAACGCCGGCGATTCATTCATGGCCAGGCGGATCCACACGGAAATACCCAGCAGGATGACGGAGACCAGGAAGGGAATGCGCCAGCCCCACGCCTCGAAATCCTTCTCGCCGGTTGCCAGGCGGGTGCCCAGAATGACCATCAGCGACAGGAAGAAGCCCAGGGTTGCCGTCGTTTGTATCCACGCCGTGAATGCGCCGCGCTTGCCTTCAGGCGCGTGCTCGGCCACATACGTGGCGGCGCCGCCATATTCCCCGCCCAGCGCCAGGCCTTGCAAGATGCGCAGGATGACGAGGATGATCGGTGCGGCGATGCCGATGGAGGCATGGCCCGGCAGCAGGCCGACGATGAAGGTGGAGCCGCCCATGATCAAAATGGTGATCAGGAAGGTGTACTTGCGGCCGATCATGTCGCCCAGGCGGCCGAAGACCAGCGCGCCGAACGGACGCACGATGAAGCCGGCGGCAAAGGCCAGCAGCGCGAAAATGAAGGTGGTGGTGGGGTCGCCGATGAAGAATTGCTTGGCGATGATGGAAGCGAGCGAACCGTACAGATAAAAATCGTACCATTCAAAGACAGTGCCGAGTGAGGACGCAAAAATGACCTTGCGTTCTTCGGGTGTAATCGGCGTTCCCTTGGTGGAAAATTTCCGTACGTCGGCCGAGCCGGATGGTGTTGCCATGGTTTGTCTCCCTATGTTTTATAGTGAACTGCTGCCGAGGTCTTTTTGACCATTCTTGCAACAGCTTGGGCCGAGTTTGTTCTCCGAACCTTACGTCATGCTTGCTTGAAACTTACACGAAGCTTACAAATTAGCGCTCGCCATAACTTTGCGAACGATCGTACTTAAATGTGCTATTCTGATTCCGCAGATACCCACCCATAATATTTCCCACGAGGAGACACAGCATGAATGAAGCCGTCATCGTATCGACCGCCCGCACGGGCCTGGCCAAGTCCTGGAAGGGCGCGTTCAACATGACGCACGGCGCCACCCTGGGCGGCCATGTGCTGGCGGCCGCCGTCGAGCGCGCGCGCATCGAGGCGGAAGAAGTGGAAGACGTGCTGGTCGGCTGCGCCTTTCCCGAAGGCGCCACGGGCGGCAACATCGCGCGCCAGGTTGCCTTGCGCGGCGGCTGCCCCGTCACCACGGCCGGCATGACCGTCAACCGTTTCTGCTCGTCGGGCTTGCAGGCCATCGCCCTGGCGGCGCAGCGCATCATTGCCGGCGAAGGTGATATCTATGCGGCGGGCGGCGTGGAATCGATTTCCTGCGTGCAAAATGAAATGAATACGCATATGGTTCGCGATGTCTGGCTGCAGCAGCACAAGCCGGAAGTGTACTGGCCCATGCTGCAGACGGCCGAAACCGTGGCCAAGCGCTACCAGATTTCGCGCGAGCGCCAGGACGTGTATGGCGCGCAAAGCCAGCAGCGCGCCGCCGCCGCCCAGGCTGCCGGCCTGTTCGACGCGGAAATCGTGCCGATGACCACCATCATGGGCGTGGCCGACAAGGTCAGCGGCATGCTGGTGTCGCGTGAAGTGACGATTTCAAGCGATGAAGGCATCCGTGCCGACACGACGTATGATGGCGTGGCGAAGATCCGTTCCGCCATGCCGGGCGGCGTCATCAGCGCTGGCAATGCCAGCCAGTTTTCCGATGGCGCGTCGATGGCTATCGTGATGAATGCAAAAGTGGCCGAAGCGAAAGGCTTGCAACCGCTGGGCATCTTCCGCGGTTTTGCCGTGGCCGGTTGCGAACCCGATGAAATGGGCATCGGCCCTGTGTTTGCCATCCCGAAACTGCTGAAAAAGGCGGGCTTGACGGTAGCCGACATCGGCCTGTGGGAACTCAACGAAGCATTTGCCGTGCAAGTGCTGTATTGCGCCGATACGCTGGGCATCCCCATGGACCGCCTGAACGTGAATGGCGGGGCAATTGCCGTCGGCCATCCGTACGGCGTGTCGGGCGCGCGCCTGACGGGCCACGCCTTGATCGAAGGCAAGCGCCGCGGCGTCAAATATGTGGTGGTAACCATGTGCATCGGCGGCGGGCAGGGCGCGGCCGGCCTGTTCGAGGTCGTCTAGTCTGGCCGGATGGTGTGCGTGCTGCAGAGTGGGCCGATAGCGGTTACAGTAGCGGCTCCCTTTGCCTACTCTCCATCGCACCCGCCATGATCAAGCACATCGTTTTCTGGAAACTCAAAGACCACGCCGAAGGCGCCGACCGCGCCACGAATGCCTTGAAATTGAAAGCCTTGCTCGATTCCTGTGCCGACCTGGTGCCAGGCATCCTGACATTCGAGGTAGCCGTGGCCCAGCCGGGCCTGGAAGCCACCTACGACATCGTGCTCTACAGCGAGTTCGCCAGCCGCGCAGCGCTCGACGCCTATCAGAACCATCCCGAGCACGTCAAAATCAAACCGTTTTTTGGCGCCGTGCGGGAAGCAAGGCAATGCATGGATTACGAAGTGTAAATCCGGGATCAGTCGCTTCGCGATCGGAATGCGTCCCACTGGGACGCATTCCCCCGCCGGGTCTGACCCCAGCTCTTGCGTTACGGGCTAAATTCTGAATTCACCCCACAAACAGGAACCCATATGACCACCTACCAACGCATCGTCCTCGCCTCGCGCCCTACGGCTGAAGTGCAGCCAGATAACTTCCGCCTGGAAACGGCTGAGATCCCCGCCATCAAGGACGGAGAATTGCTGGTACGTAACCAGTACCTGTCGCTCGATCCCTACATGCGCGGGCGCATGAGTGCGAATAAAAGCTATGCGGCGCCGCAAGCGCTCGATGAAACCATGATAGGCGGCACGGTGGGCGTGGTGCTGGAGTCAAAGCATGCGAAGTTCGCCGTGGGCGACACGGTGGTGGGGACGTTGGGCTGGGCGGAAGTGGCTGTAACGGACGGCACCATGCTGCGCAAGGTCGACACGACGCATATTCCGGCCTCCGCCTATCTGGGCGCCGTCGGCATGCCCGGCATGACGGCGTGGTATGGCTTGAACCAGATCATGGCGCCGAAAGCGGGCGAGACCGTTGTGGTGTCGGCGGCCAGTGGCGCCGTGGGCAGCGTCGTGGGCCAGTTGGCCAAATTGAAAGGCTGCAGGGTCGTGGGCATCGCCGGCGGGGCGGAAAAATGCGCGTATGTCGTCGAGGAACTGGGTTTCGATGCCTGCGTCGACTATAAGGCGGGCAATCTGGAAGCCGACCTGGCGGCGGCCACGCCGGACGGCATCGACGCCATCTATGAAAACGTGGGCGGCGCCATCTTCGATGCTGCCCTGGCGCGCACCAACGCCTTTGGCCGCGTGGCCGTGTGCGGCTGGATTGCCGGCTACAACGGCGAGCCGACGCAGCTCGACAATGCGCGCTTCATCCTTACCAACCGCCTCACCGTGCGCGGCTTCATCGTCTCGGAACAGCCGGAATTCTGGCCGCAGGGCCTGGCGGAACTGGCTACCTTGGTGGCGACGGGCAAGCTGAAATTCCGTGAATCCGTGGCCGACGGCCTGGCCAGCGCACCCGACGCCTTCATCGGCCTGTTGAAAGGCCGTAATTTTGGTAAACAGCTGGTGAAGCTGGGCTGACCTTCCTCCCTCAAGGCGGGCCATGCGACAATTGCGGCCCGTCTCTTATTAGCACCTACCATGACTAAGCACACCATCCGCCTCGGCGACTGGGCCACCCTGGGCCTTGATGCCACCGCCATCCGTTTTGAAGTTTTCGTCGATGAACAGAAAGTGCCGGCCGAGATCGAACTCGACGACATGGACGCTGTCTGCCTGCATGCCGTTGCCTATGACGATGCTGGCAACGCCATCGGCACGGGCCGATTATTGCCGGACGGCCATATCGGCCGCATGGCCGTGCGCCAGCCGGGCCGTGGTACGGGTGTGGGCGGCGCCATTTTGAGCTTGCTGATGGACAAGGCGCGCGAACGGGGGGATGCAGCGGTGGTGCTGAACGCGCAAACCGTGGCCGCGCCATTCTATGCGCGCCATGGTTTCGTGCAGCAGGGAGAGGTATTTGAAGAGGCAGGGATTGCGCATGTGGAGATGCGGCTGCAGTTTTAAGCGTTAACCCAAGAGCAAGGGCCGGGGTCGGACCTTAAAGGTCCGACCCCGGCCCTTAACGGCTTACTCTTAATTCTGCGCGTGCGACTGGCGCCATTTGTCGAGAATCACCGCCAGCACGATCACGACACCTTTCGCCACATACTGCCAGAACGACGACAGTCCCAGGATCGTCAAGCCATTGTTCATCACGCCGATGATCAGCGCGCCGATGACGGTGCCCCAGACGGAACCCACGCCGCCCATCAGGCTGGTGCCACCGAGCACGACGGCCGCGATGGCGTCCAGTTCATAGCCCGTGCCCCAGTTGCCGTTGGCCGCATACAGACGGCTGGCCGACATGGCGCCGCCCAGGCCCGCGAAGAGGCCGCTGATCGTGTAGACAAACATCAGCACGAGGCCGACCTTGATGCCCGTCAAACGGGCCGCCTGGATATTGCCGCCGACGGCGTAGATATGCAGACCCAGCGTCGTCTTGCGCAAAATAAACCACGTCAGCACGACGACGGCCGCCGCCAGCCAGATCAGCCACGGCACGGCCAGGAAGCTGCCGTTGCCCATCCATTCGAAGCTGGGGATTTCCGTGTTCAGCACGCTGGTGCCATCGGCCAGCAAATAGGCGGCGCCGCGCAGGGCCGTCATGGTACCGAGCGTCACAACGAACGGGTTCAGGCCGACGAGGGCCACCAGCACGCCATTCAGCGCGCCCAGCAGCAAGCCGACGATCAAAAACGTCGGAATCGAAAAGCCGGCGAACTGGGCCGATAGAGACATCAGCATGCCCGCCACGGCCGAGACGGCCAGCACGGAGCCGACCGACAAATCAATGCCGCTGGTCAAAATGACGAAGGTCATGCCAGACGCCAGCACGATATTGATCGACACCTGGCGGAAGATATTCATGGTGTTATTGCTGGTCATGAAGGTGGACGTGCCGTCGGCCGAGAAATACACGGTCAGGCCATACATGGCCAGGTACAGCACGACCAGCACGGGCAACATGCCCAGGCGGCGCATCAGGTTCGAGGCATTGAAGGGTTCGCCGGCGCGCGCGGCGCCGCTGGTGGTACTCGTTGTCATGGTCAATCTCCTGAGTAATTATGCTGATACTTATTCTTGGAACGCCTAACAAAACCGCGACGCGCGACGCGCAGTAGGTTTTGTTGTGCGTTCTTATGCCGCTTCCAGCTGCGTGGCATAGGCGAGGATGTTTTCCTGCGTGATGTCGTCGCCCGTCACTTCGCCCGTCAGGCGTCCTTCGCACATCACCATCACGCGGTCGCAAATGCCGACCAGCTCGGCCAGTTCGCTGGAAATGCACAGCACGGCCGTGCCCGCATCCGCCAACTGGTGGATGATCTTGTAAATTTCACTCTTCGCGCCCACGTCCACGCCCCGCGTCGGCTCGTCGAGTATGAGCACTTTCGGTGCGATGGCCAGCCAGCGCGCCAGCAAGACTTTCTGCTGGTTGCCGCCAGAGAGCCCGCCGACGATGCCTTCTGGCCCCGATACCTTGACGTTGAGGTTGGCGATCGCCTCGCGCGTCAGCTGCGTCAGGGCGCCACGGTTGACCACGCCCGCCGTGGAATGCTTTGCAAGGATGTTCATCGACATGTTTTCCATGGCCGACAATTGCATGAACAAGCCCAGGCTCTTGCGGTCTTCCGGCAGGTAGCCGATGCCGTGGCGTATCGCCGCCAGTGGCCGGTGGATATGCACTTCCTGGCCGTCGAGCCAGACTTGCCCCGATTGCTTCTTGTCGGCGCCAAAGATCAAACGCGCCAGTTCCGTGCGGCCCGCGCCGACGAGGCCCGCCAGGCCCGTCACTTCGCCCGCATGCAGGGCAAACGAGGCAGGCTTGACCTTGCCGCCGCCCACGTTTTCCACGCGCAGGCGCTCGGCACCCCGCGTGGTGCGGCGCTGGTGCGCATAAAAGTCGTCGGCCGGGCGGCCCACCATCATTTGCACGACTTTCTTTTGATCCAGCTCATCCTTGCCCAGCTCGCCAACATAGGCGCCGTCGCGCAGCACCGTGATGCGGCGCGCCAGGCGCTCCACCTCGGCCATGCGGTGGCTGATGTAGAGCACGGCCAATCCCTTGTCGCGCTGTTCTTCGATGATGCGGAACAATTGTTCGGTTTCCCTGTCGGACAGGGCGGCAGTGGGCTCGTCCATGATCAGGATGCGACTTTCGTGCACGAGGGCGCGGGCGATTTCCACCTGCTGCTGCTCGGCGATCGACAGGCTGGCCACCATGGTGTCGGCATCGAAACGGGAACCGAGGTCAGCCAGGATGGCATTCGTGCGCGCGCGCATTTCGCCGCCCTTGACGGTCCAGAACGGTCCTTGCGGTTCGCTGCCCATGAAGACATTCTGCGCCACCGTCATGTTCTTGGCCACGCTCAATTCCTGGTAAATCAGGTTGATGCCCAGCGCGCGGGCCTCGCCCGGGTTGCGGATCTTGATCGGCTTGCCGTCGAGGATGATTTCACCCGCATCTGGCGTGTACACGCCGGACAAAATCTTCATCAGGGTGCTCTTGCCGGCGCCATTTTCGCCCATCACGGCATGGATTTCGCCGCTGCGCACCGTCAGGTGCACGCCGCGCAGCGCGCGCGTGGCGCCAAAGCGCTTCTCGATGCCGCGCATTTCAAAAATAATATCGTCGCTCATGACTGTCCTTCCTTGCTGGTGAAACTGGCGCCGCCTGCCCGCAAGCTGGCGGCGCCACGTGGTTCAGGTCAGGCAGATCAGTTTTTTACCCAGCCCGCGTAGGTGGCGACGTTTTCCTTGGTGATGGCCGGGGTCGGCAACAGCACCATGGTTTGTTTCGGCGTGCGGCCATTCATGATGTCGTAGCCCATCTGCACGGCGTCGGTGGCCATGCGGTAAGGGTTTTGCGCCGAGGTGGCGGCAAACAGGCCGGCCTTGTTTTTCAGGGCGTTCTGGCCATCGGGCGCGCCATCGACGGCCGTGATCAGTTTCACATCCGTGCGCTTCGATTGCTTGATCGCCAGTTCGGCGCCGATGCCCGTCGGGTCATTGATGGCGAATACGCCGTCGATCTTCGGATGGGCCGTCAGCAAATTCGACATCACGGTCATGCCGCCATCGCGGCTGCCGCCCGCGTTCTGGTTGTCGGACAGGATCTTGATATCCTTGAACGCGGCCAGGGTTTTCTTGCAGCCGTTGACGCGGTCGATCACGGAAGTGACCGGCGGGCCGTTCAGGATCACCACATTGCCCTTGCCGCCGATTTGCTTGGCCAGGTAGGCGCACGACACGTCGCCCGCCATGGTGTTGTCGGACATCACGGTGGCCGAAGCACCCACGGCGCCCACGTCGACGGCGATCACGACCACACCCGCATTGCGTGCTTTCTTGATGGCCGGGGCGATGCCCTTGGAATCGACGGCATTCAGGATGATGATGTCGGTTTTGTTGGCAATAAAGTTTTCAATCTGGTCCACCTGGGTGTTCAGGTCATATTTACTGGAAACCGTGGTGACTTTCACGCCAGGGCCGCCCAGCTTTTTCGCGCTTTCTTCTGCGCCGCGGCCAATTGCCACGAAGAAGGGGTTGGCCAGGTCGCCCAGGCTCACGCCGATCGATTTCAATGGCTTGTCGGCAGCAAAGGCGCCGCAGGCGGCGGACAGCAGCAGGGTGGCGGTAATGACTTTTTTCATGAGGATCTCCAAGGGTTTTTATTGTGAAAAGCGACTGGTGCTACGGGTGAAACTTATTGACTGCGTTAGTGAGTACGTAATTTCTCGATCATGGCGTCCAGCTTGCCCGCATCGATGGCGAAGCCGCGTATGCCTTCGGCAAGTTTCTCTGTTGCCATCGCATCGTCGTTCAAGGCGTAGCGGAAAGCGGCCTCGTCATACGTGATGGCCGGCTGCGCTGCGCCCAGGTCGCCGCCCAGCGCGCGCTCGAATGGCGCGTCAAGCGCTTCCAGCTTGGCCAGCAAGTCAGGACTGATGGTCAGCAAGTCGCAGCCGGACAGGGCCATGATCTGCCCCACGTTGCGGAAGCTGGCGCCCATCACTTGCGTGGCGATGCCATGTTGTTTGTAGTAATTGAAGATGCGCGTGACCGACTGTACACCTGGATCGTTGGACAGGCTGCGCGCCGCTTCGTCCCATGCCGCGCCCAGGGATTTCTTGTGCCAGTCGTAGATGCGGCCCACAAACGGCGAAATCAGGCGCACTTTCGCATCGGCGCAGGCGACGGCCTGGCAAAACGCGAACAGCAGGGTCAGGTTGCAAAAGATGCCATCGGCTTCCAGTTCGCGCGCCGCCTGGATGCCTTCCCAGGTGGCGGCGATCTTGATCAGCACGCGCTCACGTTTCACGCCCGCTTGCTCGTACAGCGCGATCAGGCGCCGCGCCCTGGCCAAGGTGGCGGCGCGGTCAAAGCTCAAACGGGCATCAACTTCCGTCGACACGCGGCCCGGCACGACTTTCAAAATTTCCAGACCAAAGCGCACCAGCACCTGGTCGACGATATCGTCCAGCGAAGCGGATTGATGGGCGGCAACCGTGCTTTCCAGCAAGGGCGCGTAATCGGGCTGCAGCACGGCCTTCAGGATCAGCGACGGGTTGGTGGTGGCGTCTTGCGGCGCGAAACGGGCCAGTTGCAAGAAGTCGCCCGTGTCGGCGACGACGGTGCTGGTTTGCTTCAATTGTTGCAGCTGATTCATTACTATTCCTTATCACTGAGTTGGTGCAAGGCTTGCACGGCGGGAAACAGGCTACGGTAGCGGCCGTAGCGGATGCTCAAGGCTGCGCTGTGCGCGGCATCGGGCAGGAAAGTGTTTTTGATGGGCAAGCCCTGCGTCAGCAGGCTGGTGTCGCCGATGGCGGCAAAGCCCAGCTTGGCCGCGCCCAGGCTGGCCGACAGTTCGCTGTTGTGCAGGGTGCGCATTTCGCGGCCCAGCACATTGGCCAGCAATTGTGCCCAGTACTGGCTGCGCGCGCCGCCGCCCACCAGCATGCAGTAGGGCACCACCGCGCCCGTCGAGGTGACGGCCGCCATGGCGTCGCGCAAAGCAAAGGCCACGCCTTCGAGCACGGCATAACCGAGCTGCGCCGGGGTGCTGTCGTGGCCCAGCTGCAAGAAGGCGCCGCGCACTTGCGGGTCATTATGCGGCGTGCGCTCGCCCGACAGATACGGCAGGAACAGGGGCGCGGATGGGGCGATGGCGGTATCGAGCGGCAAGCCTGCTTCCACCAGCGCCAGCAAGGCTGCCTCGTCGGGCTGGCCCAGCACGTTCGTGGCCCAGCGCAGGCAGCTGGCGCCGGACAAGATCGCCCCCATCGCATACCAGCGGCCGGGCAGGGCGTGGCAAAAGCTGTGCACGCCGCCGGCCGGGTTACCCAAGGGCGCTTCGGTGACGGAAACGATGGCGGCGCTGGTGCCCAGCGAGATAAAACTGTCGCCGCCGTGGACGGCGCCGATACCGACGGCCGAGACAGGGTTGTCGCCGCCGCCGCCCGCCACCACCACGTCCATGGGCAAGCCCAGCTGGTCGGCGATGGCAGCCAGCACGGTGCCCGTGGCCGCGTCGCCTTCGGCCAGCGCCGGCATCTGTTCCCGCGCCAGGCCGCAGGCGGCCAGCATGGGGACGAACCAGGCGCGTTTGGCCTCGTCCAGCCACAGGGTACCGGCCGCGTCGGACATATCCGTCAGTTTGATCCCCGTCAAGCGCAGGCGCACATAGTCTTTCGGCGACAGCAGGCAGGCGATGGCGGCAAAGGCATCCGGCTCGTGCTTTTGCAGCCACAGCAGTTTGGGCGCCGTCAGCCCCGCCATGGGCAGGCTGCCCGTCACGTCTGCGTAGGCGGGAAAGTCGCGCGCCAGGGTAGCCGCTTCGGCGTCGGCGCGCGCATCGTTCCACAGGATGGCGGGACGGATCACGGCGTCATTGGCGTCGAGCAGCACGGCGCCATGCATCTGGCCCGACAGGCCGATGCACGCGATGCGCGCGTATTCCTGCGGCCAGCCGGCGCGCAGCTGGCCCAGCGCGTTGACGCAGGCGGCCCACCAGTCCTGCGGCGCTTGTTCGGACCAGCCCGGCTGCGGGCGGCTCACGTCCAGGCGCACGGAAGCCTGGCCGCACACGCTGCCAGTACCGTCCATCAGCACGGTTTTCAATTCGGAGGTACCGAGGTCGATACCGAGGGAAATCGCTGGATGCATATTGTTTTACTGTAAAAGGTCAGGGGCAGCCGCAGGAATTGCGCACGCGCAAGGCTGGCGACAAGCGCTGCACATGCTGGGCGCGGTCCGGGTTGGCGATACGGTCGATCAACAGGTCGACGGCCATGGCGCCCAGCTCTTCGAGCGGCTGGGCCATCACGGTCAGGCGCGGGCTGAAATAATCGGCCCAGTCGAAATCATCGAAGCCGGCCAGCGCGACGTCTTGCGGTACCGCAATGTGGGCGTCGCGCAAGGCGTGCATGGTGCCAATGGTCATCAGATTATTGCCAGCCACGATGGCCGTGGGGCGCTGCCCGGCGGGCAAGGCCAGCAATTCGCGCGTGGCCGCGCCGCTGCGCTCCAGCTTGGAGTCGCCCGAACGCAGCAGCTCCGGGTCAAAGACGATGTTGGCGCGCTGCAAGGCCAGGCGGTAGCCTGCGATGCGCTCGTCCGTCGTGGACAGGCCGGGCGCGCCCGCGATGAAGCCGATGCGGCGGTGGCCGTGGGCAACGATCAAGTGCTGCACCAGTTGCGCCGTCGCTTCGATGTTTTCCACGCCCACCTGGTCGAACGGCTGCGGCGACATGCGGTCGACCAGCACTGACGCGATCTTGTTGCTGGTCAAATAGTCGAGGGTACGGTTGTGCGGATCGCCCGAGGGCGCCAGCACGATGCCGTCGACCCGGCGCTGGTGCAAGTTCTGCACCACTTTGAGTTCCTGTTCAGGATCATCATGCGTATCGGAAAACAGCATCATCAAGCCGTGGCGCGTGCAGGCTGCCTCGATGGCGCGCACGGTTTCGCTGAAGTAATGATTGGTGAAGGCGGAAATGGCCACGCCGATGGTGCCCGACGACGAGCCGGCCAGCGCACGGGCCAGCATGTTCGGCACATAGCCGATCTGCTGCATGGCCGCGTTGACGGCGGCGACGGTTTTCGGGCTGACCTTGCGGGTGCCGTTGAGTACGTGCGAAACAGTCGACAGCGATACGTCCGCCGCCCGCGCTACATCTTCCATGGTGGCCATGGTGTCTCCTGATGATTTTTTATTATTATGTGCTGCGATTGGGTGCAGCTGTGTCGCCGCGTTTGAATCTATCGTAAACAAAAGAAAGCGCTTGCGCAAGCGCTTTCTTTTTTTGTCCGGGCAGCGTTTGCAGAAGAAAGGGGGCGGGGAAACGGGAGGGTAACAGGGCGGAGCCGGACGCTGCCGGCCCCGCGGGCATTACTGAATTACCAGCTCATGCAATTCGCCGGGGGAGTCCGGGAACAGTTTCACGACGGTGGAAGTGCGCGTGCCATAGCCCGGCGTTTCGATGCAGACGGCGGACAGCACGCGCTCGAGGTCGAGCGGCACGCCCGTGTCGGGCAAGCGGAAGTCGGGCGCGCGCGTGGTGTCGGCCAGCATGTCGAAATAGGCGTCATCGGGCGCGCCCTGGCACAGCAGGCTGGCGAACTGGGCCTTGGTCTTCAAGACCTTCGGCCACGGCGCGTCCAGCAGGGCGTTCGACAAGCCGTAGATGCCCGGCTCCAGGGGGTGGCCATTGCGCGCATCGCCATCGCCCCGGTTGGAAAACCAGATCAGCGTATGTGCGTCGCCCAGCACCAGGTTGAAGCCGTTGTAGGCTTTGCATCCGGGGCGGATTTGCGCGATGTAGTCCTGTGGCGACATATTGCCGGCCAGATAGTCGGCCACCAGGGCGCCGCGCGAGGGGGCGTCCGGGTTGCGGTCTTGCGGACTGCGGATATTCGTGATGGCGGCAAAGCGCGAGCTGCCGCTGCCGGCCTGGGTGATGCCCATCCAGCTGCCGCCCGCCTGCAGGTCGCGACCCGCATATACTTGCGGGTGTTCGGGCCAGGCACCGGCGGGGGCGCTGGCGCGTTCATAGAATTCGTCGCGGTTGGCGGCGGCAATCAGCGGGATGTGCGGATTGACTTTCCAGGCAAAAACGATCAGGCACATGGAGGCAAATCCATGAATACTTCCGTATGGCGCGCGCCGGCCGTCAGGGCCAGCAAGCCGGCCTCGTCGGCGGCGCTGGCCAGCAATTCCGCAAAGCCTTCGCCGACGACGGGATAGATTTCCATCCACGTCTGCAAGCCATCCTTCACTTCCGGGCGGCGCTTCAGTTGCGGCGCCACGCCAGAGGCAGCAGCCAGTTTCGCCTGCAGCGCACGAACCCTGGCTTCCAGCGACTGGGCGTGCTCTTCCTTCACTTGATAGTAAATGTACAAATCTTTCATGGCATTCTCACAAGTCGAGTGCGTCGAGCACGTAAGGCATGGGCAGGAACTGCACGTGAACGCCCAGCGCCGAACCGTAGCGCACGGCGCCGGCCGCGCTTGAACCTTCTGCTATCGCCCCCAGCTTCATTTCAACGAGGGCGTCGATGCCACCGCTGCCGTTGGGCGCGGCGTTGACGAGCATGCCGCAAGGCTGGTCCGGGTCGCTGACGGCGAACAGTTCGCCACCGGCCACTGCCGCTGCGTCAGCGATGCTGACGAGGGTGGTGCGGCGCTTGAGCTTGCCCAGGTACTGGCTGCGCGCGACGATTTCCTGGCCCGGGTAGCAGCCTTTCTTGAAATTGACGCCGCCCAGCAGCTCGAAGTTGATCATTTGCGGCACGAATTGTTCTTGCGTAGCGGCCGTGATTTGCGGGATGCCCGCATGGATTTCCGACAATTGCCAGGCGTCGTTGCCGCCCTTGGTCAGCTGTTGCGTCAATTGCGGCCACACGTCGCGCGCCGTGGCGGCGGAGGTCAGCCATTCATAGCGGGCGCTACCGAACGCATCGGCCACGCGCAGCAGGGTGCCCAGCGCATGCTCGACCTTGCTGAACGGCGCGGCGGGGAGCGCGGGGAACCAGGCGGACAGGGCCGCGCTGGCTTGCTTGCCGCCGAGGCCCAGGATGACCTGGTTGGCTGCATCAAACGATGCATCGTGCAGCTTGGCCTTGGCGCGCAGCACGAACATTTGCAAGCGCTTCTGGATGGCAGGCTGTATGGTGCGCGGCAATTGCAGATAAATAGTGGTGGCATTGCGCCACATCAGGAAACTGGCCAGCAGCCGGCCTTTCGGCGTGCAGTAGCCGGCCAGGCGCACTTGCTCCTGGTTCAGGTGTTCCACATCGTTGGTCAGCTGGCCGTGCAGGAAACTGGCTGCCTCGTCGCCGTTCAAGCCGATCAAGCCCTGGTCCGTGATGGCCGCGACAAAACCTTCTTGCAGCTGGGGCACTGTCAGGGACTGGCCGAAATCGTCGATAGTGGCGGCGGCGATGGGGGCGGTGCTGTCAGGCGCGCCATCGATGGCAACGGGGCGGGCGCCTTGGGCAGTTAAAAATTGATTCCAGTTATTCATAATTTCCATTAGATCAGCGATTAAGCATTATCATTACGGGTTCATTATAGTGATGTCGCGCAGATTGCGTCGGCAGCAGCAAGATTGCCAGTATTGGCGCCGCTTTGCGCGCACTTGCTTCACAAATGAACGATCATAACAAGCGCGTGCTGCCCGCCAGTGCCCGCATCACAAGAATCGGAACAATGGCTTTCTTTAAAAAACTTGTAGTCAGTTCAGTCATCGCCGCCATCGGCGTCGGTGGTACTTTTGTGTACTGGGCGCAGCAGCCCATCACCACGGAAGGCGAAGCGATCCCGTTTACGATCAGCCCTGGCAGCGGCGCGCATGCGGCCGGCCAGCAGATCGCGGATGCGGGCGTGCCCATCGTGCCCATCCTGTTCAACATGCTGGCGCGCATCGAAGGCAAGACCTCGAAGATCAAGGCCGGTTCCTACGAGTTGAAACCGGGCACGACACCACAGCGTTTGATCACGCAGCTGGCACGCGGTGAATTCGCGCAAGAGTCGCTGACCATCATCGAAGGCTGGACTTTCAAGCAGATGCGCATGGCCATGGCCAGCCACCCGGGCCTCAAGCACGATACCGTGGGTCTGTCCGACAAGGCACTGATGGCGAAAATCAGCCCCGAATATGTGCATCCTGAAGGCTTGTTCTTCCCGGATACGTATCTGTTCGCCAAGGGCGCCAGCGAAATGCAGATTTTCAAGCAGGCGCACACGGCCATGATAGGCCGCCTGTCCGAGGCGTGGGACAAGCGCGATCCGGCCCTGCCCTATAAAAACCCGTACGAGGCGCTGATCATGGCTTCCATCGTGGAAAAGGAAACGGGACAAAAGTCCGAGCGCGCCATGATCGCCGGCGTCTTCGTCAACCGCCTGAAGACCGGCATGCTGCTGCAGACGGACCCGACCGTAATCTATGGCATGGGCGACAACTACCAGGGCAAGATCCGCAAACGCGACCTGGAAGCGGACACCCCGTACAATACCTACACGCGCGGCGGCTTGCCGCCGACGCCGATCGCCCTGGCTGGCGCGCAATCGCTGACGGCGGCACTGGCGCCGGCCCGCACGCAGGCGCTGTATTTCGTCGCGCGCGGCGACGGCACCAGCCAGTTCTCGGCCAACTTGCCCGACCATAACCGCGCCGTGAACCAGTACCAGCGGTAATTTCACTTGATTAAGTAAGAAGTTTCATGACACAACACTATCAACCCCGCTTCATCACCTTTGAAGGCATCGATGGCGCGGGCAAGTCGACGCATATCGGCTTTGTTACCGACTATTTGCAGCAGCGGGGCGTGCGCCTCGTGTCGTCGCGCGAACCGGGCGGCACCAGCCTGGGCGAAAAGCTGCGCGAACTGCTGTTGCATGAAAAAATGCATTTGGAAACGGAAGCCTTGCTGATGTTCGCCAGCCGCCGCGAACACATCGCGCAAGTCATCGCGCCCGCCCTGGAGCGGGGCGAATGGGTCATTTCCGACCGTTTTACCGATGCCAGCTTCGCCTACCAGGGCGGCGGCCGGGGCATGGACTTGCGCAAGATGGAAGCGCTGGAAGCGTGGGTGCACCCGCACCTGCAGCCGGACCTGACGTTCCTGTTCGACGTGCCGCTGGCCGTGGCCCGGGCCCGCCTGGACGCCACGCGCGCGCTCGACAAGTTCGAGCAGGAGCGATCGGACTTTTTCGCCGCCACGCGCAACGAGTATCTGCGCCGCGCGGCCCAGTTTCCTGAACGCTTCCGCATCATCGATTCCACGCAAAGCATTGCTGACATTCAAGTACAGCTCGCGCAGCTACTTGATGTTCTGCTTGAACAAAGTACTGTAACGCGCTGATTTAAAAGAAAATGATATGACCAGTTCTCTCTATCCGTGGCAACAGGACGCCTGGCAGCAATTGCAAGCGCTGCGCCCGCGCATGCCGCACGCCATCTTGTTCCATGGTGCGCAAGGCATCGGCAAGGCAGACTTCATCGAGCATTTCGCGCAGGCATTGCTGTGCGAAGACGTGCGCGCCGACGGCCATGCCTGCGGCGCGTGCGCCTCGTGCGGCTGGTTTAGCCAGGGCAACCATCCCGATTACCGCAGGGTTCGTCCGGAAGCGCTGGAAGACGAGGTAGCCGACGACGGCGAAGAGGGCGACGGCGCGAAGAAGAGCGCCAAGACCAAGACGCCGTCGAAAGACATCAAGATCGAGCAGATCCGCAACCTGGCCGACTTCATGAACATTTCCACGCACCGCCAAGGCTTGCGCGTGGTGGTGCTGTACCCGGCCGAGGCGCTCAATACGCCCGCGTCGAACGCCTTGCTGAAAACCCTGGAAGAGCCGCCGCCAGGCACTTTGTTCCTGCTGGCATCGAACAGCCTGGACCGATTACTGCCGACCATCCTGTCGCGCTGCAGGAAATTTGCCTTGCCCATGCCCAGCCACGAGCAGGCCTTGGCCTGGCTCAAGCAACAAGGCTTGAACGATGCGGACAACTGGCTGCGCGAGCAGGGCGGCGCGCCGCTGGCCGCGCTGGCCCAATCCGAGTCGGGTGGCCGCGAAGAAACGGAACAGTTGCTGCAAGTGTTGGCCCATCCGGGCGTGGAAGCGGCCCTGAAGGCAGCCGACAAGCTGCAGAAGGCGCCGCTGGCGCCGCTGGTGGCTTCCTTGCAGCGCTGGCTGTACGACCTGTTTTCCGTCAAGCTGTCCGGCACCATCCGTTACTATCCGCGCCACCGGCGCGAGCTGGAAGCGCTGGCCGGACGCATCAACGTCAGCCGTTTGATGGCCGCCATCAAGGCCGCCAATGAGCGCAGGGCGATCGCCGAGCACCCCTTGTCGCCCAAGCTGTTCCTCGAAGACATGCTGCTCGACTACGCTTCAAGTTGTCAATGAAATCAAGTGCTTGCATCATCAAGTTAATGCAGATTATTTGACTCTTGGCGCGATGAAAATGACTTAGCCGCAGGCGCGCGTACAGCTGCGGTAGCGCACCTCGCACACCTGCAAGCGTTCGGCGCGCCGGGCGCGGAAGGCCTGGGCTTGCGTCGGTTGCAGCTGCTGCGACTGGGGCCCCGTTTCCCGGCTCGCGGCAGCATAGGGATTGCTGCTGGGCTTCATCGACAAGATGGGGCTGGTGTCGTCTTGCGTGGCTTGCTGCACTTGTGCGCGGCAATCCTCGCGTGCCGATGCGCACACGGGCGCGCACAGGCCCGCTTCGGCGATGGCCCTGGGCGCGTCGCGCTTGTTCTGCACCTGTACTTGCGCATGCGCTGTCTGGGCCAGGCAGGCCAGCAGTATCAAAGGGCTGGCAATTTTCAGCATGAACACTCTCCACGTTTCCGCGCGCAACCCCATGGCTGCACACCGGCTGTCCACTATATATCTTGATAACATTTTTGCCTAGCGCGCCATGGCCGTTTGCCACGCCCGGAGCCCGGTGTTACAGTCGACGCACTGAATAAGCACGCGGGCGATGCGCTGCTGCAGGCCCTGCGCGACGAAGGCAGCACGGTGCTGGACAAGGCGCCCGACTCGGAATATGGCCAGTTCGGTTGGGTCATCGATCCCGAGGGCAACAAGGTGGAGCTGTGGCAGCCACCGGCAGGGCAATAGGCGGGGGCAATAGGCGAAACCTGCGCCATTCAGCGATAATATCGTCTCAGCCAACCATTCTATATATTTATGCGCGACATTATTGCTGGATTTCTACGCTTCCAAAAAGAGGTTTTTCCCGAGCGCCGCGAGTTGTTCAAGACCTTGGCCACGGGGCAAACCCCCAAGGCCCTGTTCATTTCCTGCTCGGACAGCCGCATGGTGCCGGAACTGGTAACGCAGCGTGAACCAGGCGAGCTCTTCGTGATCCGCAACGCGGGCAACATCGTGCCGTCGTACGGACCCGAACCGGGCGGCGTAAGCGCCACGGTGGAATTTGCCGTGTCCGCCTTGAACGTGAGCGACATCGTCATTTGCGGCCATTCCGATTGCGGCGCGATGAAGGCGATTGCCACCTGTGCCTGCCTGGACCACATGCCGGCCGTGCGCAGCTGGCTGCACCATGCCGATGCGGCGCGCATGATCAACGAGTCGGTCGAGCATCCGACGGAACAGTCGCGCATCGACGGCATGGTGCGCGCCAATGTGGTCGCGCAACTCAATAACCTGCGTACCCATCCTTCGGTGGCGCTGGCCATGGCGCAAAACAGGCTGACCCTGCACGGCTGGGTGTACGACATCGAGAACGGTTCCCTTGACGCGCTCGACGAGTCGACCGGCAACTTCGTTCCGCTGGCGGAACATCCTGCCTCGAAGCTGTAAGCATCCGCACCACCATGGCAGGGGACGGCGGCGCTGTTCCCCTGCCATTTCTTGCTCCCTCCGGTACAATCCCGCCTTATGTATATCGATTCCCATTGCCATATCAATTTCCCCGAGCTGGCTGCTCGCATGCCCGAGATCCTCGCCAAGATGGCCGAGAACAAGGTGACGCACGCGCTGTGCGTGTCCGTCGACTTGCCGGACTTTCCACAGGTGCTGGCCCTGGCCGAGCAGTATCCGCATATTTTCGCCTCCGTCGGCGTGCATCCCGATTACGAAGATACGCCTGAACCGTCCGTGGAAGACCTGGTGCGCCTGGCCGATCACCCGAAGATCATCGCCATCGGCGAGACGGGTCTCGACTATTTCCGCCTGACGGGCGACCTGGAGTGGCAGCGCGAGCGTTTCAGGACGCACATCAAAGCTTCAAGAATCACCCGTAAGCCCTTGATTATTCACACACGGGCGGCCAGCGAAGATACCATCCGCATCATGCGCGAAGAGGGCGCGGGCGTATCCGACGGCGGCGTGGCCGGCGTCATGCATTGCTTTACGGAATCGCTGGAAGTGGCGCGCTCCGCCATCGACATGGGTTTCTATATTTCCTTTTCCGGCATCGTCACGTTCAAGAGCGCGAAAGACTTGCAAGCCGTGGCGCTGGAAGTGCCGCTCGAGCGCATCCTTATCGAGACGGATTCGCCGTACCTGGCGCCCGTACCGTTCCGTGGCCGCATGAACGAACCCGGCTATGTGGCCCACGTGGCGGAATATTTGTCGACCCTGAAAGGTATCCCCCTGGAGCAGGTAGCGCGCCAGACGACGGATAATTTCTTCAAGTTATTCAATCAGTTGCCGTAACTTCTTAAGGTTGAGAATAATGAAAAAACTTGCCCTGGCGATGCTGCTGTGCTGCGCCACAGCCAGCCACGCGGCGCCGGATCCGGACAGCTTCTTCCGCGCCGTGTCCGTCAATAACGCCAGCGGTGTGCGCAGCATGCTGGATGAAGGCATGAATCCAAATCAGGCGGATACGCAGCGGGGCGACATTCCCCTCGTGCTGGCCTTGCGCGACGATGCGGACAAAGTGTTCAAGCTGCTGCTCGACACGCCCGGTATCGACATTGAAGCGCGCTCGGCAAATGGCAACACGGCGCTGATGATGGCCGCCTACAAGCACAAGCAGGACGCCGTGCAAGCCTTGCTGGCCAAGGGTGCCAAGGTCAACCAGAGCGGCTGGACGGCGCTGCACTATGCGGCCTCGGCGGGCGACTTGCCCATCATGAAGATTTTTCTGGACCGCGATGCCGTGGTCGATGCGCGCGCCCCCGCCAACGTCACGCCGCTGATGTTCGCCGCCCGCGAAGGGCAGGAAGGCGCCGTCAAGCTGCTGCTGTCCTGGGGCGCGGACGCCAGTCTGAAAAGCGACCACGGCTGGACGGCCGCGCAATTCGCCCAGGCGGGCGACAAGCCCGGCGTGGTGGCTATCATCGAAGCGGCACAGAAGGCGCGCGCATCCCGTAAGTGATCTTTCTAGTCATATTTTCCATGCCAGCGCTGAAACTGGCATGGAATTGCCTCTCACCTCAGCGCTTTGTTCTCCCGGCCAATTAACGATAATGATCCTGTCGCATTAATCAGGAGATCGTCGCATGGGCAATCCCACCACCGTCAGGCGCCGGCTGTATTGTCGCCGCCCCTCGCGCAGCCCGTGCGATATCACTGCTTTCTGGAATGACAAAACCGATCGGCCATCGGAGCCAGACTCCAAGAGGACAGACATGCTGAATGAACGAGAAATCGAGAGTTGTTACCTGGGGCAATTTATCCCCGTCCATTACCACCACAATATGTTGATGGACCAGAACCGCATGCACGGGTTCAAGTCGGCGATCGATTACGCAGTGAAACCTGGCATGAAGGTGCTGGAACTGGGTGGCGGCACGGGCGTGCTGTCGTGGTTTGCGGCTGCGCGTGCTGACAAGGTGTGGTGCGTGGAGTTCAATCCGGACATGGTCAAGGAAGCGCGCAAGATGCTGGCGCTCAATCCCAACGGTGAAAAAGTGGAAGTCGTCCACGCGGACGCCTTCGAATACCTGCCGCCCGAGCCCGTCGACGTGGTCATTTGCGAAATGATCCATGTCGGCATGCTGCGCGAAAAGCAGGTGGAAGTGATCGAATCGTTCAAGCGCCGCTACCTGGCCCGTTTTGGCGGCCCGCTGCCCATTTTCCTGCCCGAAGCCGTCATCATGGCCGTGCAGCCCATGCAGCAGGAATACGACTTCGAGGGCTTTCATGCGCCCATCGTGCAATTCCAGGAAACCACGGCCATCCACCCGGGCGTGCAGGAACTGGCGCCGCCGTCCGTGTACAGCATCATCGACTTCAGCCAGTCGACGGACAGCGTGTTCGGCTTCGACGGCAAGTTTGTCGTCGAGCGCAGCGGTACCCTGAACGCCTTGCGTTTCGTTACCAAGAATATCCTGGCCGTGGTGCCCGAGCGCTCGACCACCATCGACTGGCTGAACCACTATATGTGTTTGCCGCTGGCCACGCCGGTGGCCGTGAAGGCGGGCGACGTGCTGCAAGTGAGCTTCCAGTACCGCGCGGGCGGCTCGATTCCCTCGCTGGAAGCGTCGATCCGTGCGCAGGTGATCTACGATGTCAACTTGCAAGCGGTGGTGCAGAATCCCGTTTACGCATAAATATCATTAATTTAAAGGCAACGCCGCAGGCATTTCGTCCTGCGGCGTTTGTCCATTCAGGGTATATTCCGTCTTTTACCACTGGACAGCTTTACTATCATGGAACAGATCGATCAGCGTTACCTCGTGCAACAGAACAAAATCAGCGATAGCGAGACCAAGCCGCCCGTGTTCGCCAAGGTGATGCGCAGCAAGGAAGGCGTGTTTGAAGGCGTGTCCTTCATCAAGTCGAAGGACAAGGCCAGCATCCTGACCATCGAAGAGGCCCACCAGGCCATCAAATGGGCCACCAACAAGAAGCCGAACGCGCATGAGTACATCACGAAAGTGATTTGCGTCGGCCAGTAAGCCGCTCGCCAACTACCGTTCATCCCCTTTTTTACCCAGTCCATCCCCGCATTGTGCAGTTCATCGCATGGCCGTTGCCGCCGTCGCGGCGCTTTACTATAGTGCTGTCACGGTAGCGGGGCAAGCACGGCTTGCTCCGCACATTTCATTCGAGGGGAACGCGATGCTGGGATTTGTGCTGTGGCTGCTGCTCTTGCTGGTGTGCTGGCCCCTGGCCCTGCTGGCCCTCGTGCTGTATCCGCTGGCCTGGCTGCTGTTGTTGCCATTGCGCCTGATCGGCATCGGCGTGGAAGGCGTGTTCGAGTTGCTGCGCGCCATCGTCATGCTGCCGGCGCGCGTGCTGGGTGGCGGCCGGCGTTGAAACTTACTTTTCCGCAATAAAAAATGGCGCCCTCGGCGCCATTTTTGTTTGTATCACTGCCTTGCTTACAGATCGACCATGAAACCGGCGCCGATCGATTTCTGCGAATAGTTGTAGTCGATCAAGCTCTGGCCATAGCCGGAGAACAGTTGCAGATAGCCTTTCAGGTTGGCTTTCAATGGGAAAGCCCAGCTGGCCTGCATGGAACCATGCTTCTTGCTGAAATTGCGGCGGGCCGTCACGGCGTATTCATGGCCCTTGTTGCGGTAGCTCACGCGCAAGTCGCCATGCCCCATGTAATCGGTGATGTCGATATTGTCATTGTCGGTCTTGCCATTGTCGAGACGGTGCCAGACGCGCGTCGTGACGGCCAGGTTGTCTTTTTCCACGCCCAGCTCGGCATACACGCGGTTCCAGCTGCGTGACAGGGTCGAGGTCTGCCCATTCGACTGGTGCACCAGGCCGAAATTCAGGTAATTGAATTCCACGCCCGCGAAATTCTTGTTGATCGGCAAGACCAGCATGAGTTCCGGCTGATAGTTGGTCTCGCGGAAGGGGCTTGATGCCTTGCGGTTATACGCCTGCCAGAAACTTTGCTGCGTGTAGCCGAACCACATGTCGATGGGCGTGCCGGCGATGTCTTCCAGCAGCTTCATCTTGAAGCTCAGCTGGAAGGTCAATTCCACATGCTGGCTCTTGACGCCGCCAGGCGTGAAATCCTGGAACGGTTCGTCGTTGGACGCATCGCTATAATTGGCCAGCAACAGATAAGTGTCGCGATGCGGACGGAAGTTGAACAGGCCACGCTTCGAAGCATCATTGAGCTCCCAGGATTGCTGCGTGCGCGAAATCGGCGTTTCCGGAGGTGCCGCGCCAGCTTGCGCGATGGCGGGAATGGCGGCGTTCACCGCTGCCGGCGTGGCCACGCCTGGCGGGCTGACTGGGGTAAAGGGGGCGGCCTCGGCGGCTGCCGCCAGGGTGACGGCCGCAGTGGCAGGATCGCCGCCGGCGGCGATGGTGGCCTTTTCCGCCGCCTTGGCCAGGGTGTCGAAGCAGCCCAGGCGTGCACTGGCGTCACCAAGCACGGCGCAACGCTGCATTTGCTGTTCCAGTTCGCCGGCCATGGCCAGCGCTGGCGATGCCAGCAGGGAGGAGAGGATTATTTTTCTTAGTTGGATAGTCATAGGCTGAGTGGGGCATGTCATTCGGTGCGCACCTGGGCTAGCATGCCGGCGGCGTCGCCTTGCACGATACATTATCGCGCGTCTTGATTTTGATTAATCTTTATTGGATTAATAAAGTTGAAAGTATAGCGGAATCTCTTGTTTGTTCTGTGCAACGCGCGTGCGCGTGCGTGTTAGTGTTGTACGCACGCCAAAAAATGGTTGCTGGCCTCCCTCCAAATCGATGTCTGCTACACTGGAAAACCGGGTGCCGGGGCTAGCCATGGAGATTGTGATGACCCGCAAAACACCTATCGAGCGCTACCGCAACATCGGCATCAGCGCCCATATCGACGCCGGCAAGACCACCACCACCGAGCGCATCCTGTTTTATACTGGGGTCAATCACAAGATCGGCGAAGTGCACAATGGCGCTGCCACCATGGACTGGATGGAGCAGGAGCAGGAACGGGGCATTACCATCACCTCGGCCGCCACCACCGCCTTCTGGAAAGGCATGGCCGGCAACTTCCCCGAACACCGCATCAACATCATCGACACGCCCGGCCACGTGGATTTCACGATTGAAGTGGAGCGCTCGATGCGCGTGCTCGACGGCGCCGTGATGGTCTACGATGCCGTCGGCGGCGTGCAGCCCCAGTCCGAGACCGTGTGGCGCCAGGCCAACAAATACCACGTGCCGCGCATCGCCTTCATCAACAAGATGGACAGGGTGGGCGCGGATTTCTTGCGCGTGCGCAAGCAGATCGCCGAGCGCCTGAAAGGCGTGGCCGTGCCCATCCAACTGCCCATCGGCGCAGAAGAGCATTTTACGGGCGTGATCGACCTGCTGAAAATGCGCGCCATCACCTGGGACGACGCCAGCCAGGGCGTGCAGTTCAGCTATGGCGAGGTTCCCGCCGAACTGCGGGAACAGGCGCAGGAGTGGCACGAGCACCTGGTCGAACACGCGGCCGAGGCCACCATCGAGATGACGGAACGCTATCTGAATGGCGAGACCTTTACGGAAGCGGAACTCAAGCAGGCCTTGCGGGCGCGCACCATCCGCAATGAGATCGTGCCCATGCTGTGCGGCAGCGCGTTCAAGAACAAGGGCGTGCAGGCGATGCTGGACGCCGTCATCGAATACCTGCCATCGCCCATGGAAGTGCCGCCCATCATGGGCCACGACGAGCACGATAACGAGGTGGAGCGCCACCCGACCGATGAGGAGCACTTTGCCGCGCTGGCCTTCAAGATCATGACGGACCCGTTCGTGGGGCAATTGACGTTCTTTCGCGTGTACTCGGGCGTGGTGAATTCGGGCGACATGGTCTACAACCCCACCAAGAGCGCGCGCGAGCGCCTGGGGCGCATCTTGCAGATGCATGCGAACGAACGCAAGGAAATCAAGGAAGTGTATGCGGGTGACATTGCCGCCGCCGTGGGGCTGAAAGCCGTGACCACGGGCGACACCCTGTGCGCCATCGACCATATCATCGTGCTGGAAAAGATGATTTTCCCGGAACCCGTGATTTCCCAGGCGGTCGAACCAAAGACCAAGCCTGACCAGGAAAAGATGGGCATCGCCCTGAACCGCCTGGCGCAGGAAGACCCGTCGTTCAGGGTGCATACGGACGAGGAGTCGGGCCAGACCATCATGTCGGGCATGGGCGAATTGCACCTGGAAATTTTAGTCGACCGCATGCGGCGCGAATTCGGCGTGGAAGCCAATGTCGGCAAGCCGCAAGTGGCGTATCGGGAAACCATCACGCGCACGGTGAACGATATCGAGGGCAAGTTCGTCAAGCAGTCAGGCGGACGGGGCCAGTACGGCCACGTGGTGCTGAAACTGGAACCCTTGCCCCCAGGCACGGGCTACCAGTTCGTCGACGCCATCAAGGGCGGCGTGGTGCCGCGCGAATTCATCCCCGCCGTCGACAAGGGCATTGCCGAAACGTTAAAGGCGGGCGTGCTGGCCGGGTATCCGGTCGTCGACGTGAAGGCCACCTTGACCTTCGGCTCCTACCACGACGTCGATTCGAATGAAAACGCGTTTCGCATGGCCGGTTCCATCGCCTTCAAGGATGGCATGCGCAAGGCGCATCCCGTGCTGCTGGAACCGATGATGCAGGTGGAGGCGGAAACGCCGGAAGAGTTCATGGGCAACGTCATGGGCGACCTGACGGCGCGGCGCGGCATGGTGCAGGGCGTCGACGACATCCCCGGCGGCGCGGGGCGCATCGTCAAGGCCCTGGTGCCGCTGGCCGAAATGTTCGGCTACTCCACCACCCTGCGTTCGCTGACCCAGGGCCGCGCCACCTACACCATGGAATTCAAGCACTATGCGGCCGTGCCCAAGCATATCCTCGACCAGGTGGCGGCGGCGGGGAAGGCGAAGTAGGTTCAATGGACCAAATTGGTGGCTGCCGCCAGTTGCCGCTGCAATTTGACCTCATCAACACAGGGAGACAGCATGACGACGGAAAAACAGAAGCAGGATGGCCAGCACCGCGACAGCAGCGACTTTGTCATCACGCAAACCTTCGACGCGCCGCGTGAACTGGTGTTCCAGTCGTGGGTGGAGCCGGAGCGGCTGGCGCAATGGTGGGGGCCTGTCGGCTTTGAATTGAGCGTGCTGGCGCTGGACTTGCAGCCGGGCGGCGTTTTCCACTACGGCATGCGTGCCGACAATGGCTACGAGATGTGGGGCAAGTTTACCTACCAGTCCATTGAAGCGCCGGAAAGGATCGTCTCGATCCTGTCGTTTGCCGACAAACAAGGCAACCCCGTGCAGCACCCCGTCAGCGCCACGTGGCCGCTGGAATCGTTCAATACCATGACCCTCACGGAGGAAAACGGCAAGACGACGATGACCTTGCGCTCCACGCCGCACAAGGCCACCGATGAGCAGCATGAGACTTTCAAGCAGGGGTTTGAGTCGATGAAGCAGGGGTTCACGGCGACTTTTGGCCAACTGGCCCAGTACTTGGCGCGTGTTCAGTGATCGTATTGTTTTTAACACCGGGCCGGATAAGCGGGCCCGGGAAGCCTTTGTTTGAGGCGGGGGGGGGCTTGCTGTCGTTGCCAGTTCGCGTTTTAGGGACTCCTGCTTGCGCGCCATTGCAGCCGCTGGGGATCGCTGGCAGGTGGGGTTTGATGTGCAGTGGAACGGAAAACCGGGTTAAGCCTCCGACGCCATTTTCAGATACCGGATACACACCGGTGGCTAAGGTTCTTCGTCTGCTCAGGTGTGTAATGCTCAACGACTTGAACCGTGCCGGATAATTGAGTAAGAGGGTAGTGCTCCCGCATCCATCGAGCATTACCATTGGCGGCCACACGGCTTCCATGCCGAAGAGCAACGGCATCGCCTAATTCCAAACATACGCGATGTGCTCTTTCTTCCTGTTATCGAGAACATACGCGCGAACATACATTCGGAAATTTTCTGCCACATATACTTCTGTACGGAATTCAATAAGTGCGGCAACATCAATGCTATGGCGCTTTAGATACTCTGCCAATTCAGTCCGATAGGCGAGAACACAATTTCTAACTCGTGGAGGAAATCCGAACAATTCATCGGCTGTCGCAGGAATCCAATTAATGGTTATCTTCGCACCGCGCCGCTCTCGCGCCATCTGATACACATCCTCGAAGACAAAGCCGCCATCCAAATAGTTCATGCCACTCAAGAACGAGTGTGACCAGTTGTGGGCCATCGAGCGTATTGATTTATACTTCATTGAAATCCACTTCTTGACTGGCCGCTTCTGACCAGTTGCCGACGTTGCCAAGTTGTACCCGAAAGCTGACATCTACAACGTATATATTTATCGTACCTGTGCGGCTTTTCGCGCAGGCCTGCTTCACTAAATGATGAGATGCCGGTCCTTTAGTTTTCAACGCCCTGTAGAATTCGTTCAGGCCTTTTTCTGCAGGAGCTGTTCGGCGAGTCCGATGAGAATTCCTTCGGGACCACGGATGTAGCAGAGCCGATATATGTCTTCATACTGGACAACTTCGCCGACTAGCTTCGCGCCGCGTCTGACGAGCCGGGCTAGCGTATCGTCGATATCCTCGACGGTGAACATGACGCGCAGGTAACCGAGAGCGTTCACTGGAGCGTTGCAGTGATCGGCGACGACAGGTGGCGTCAGGAAGCGGGATAACTCAAGACGGCTGTGACCGTCTGGTGTACGCATCATGGCAATCTCGACACGCATGCCGCGCAGTCCGGTGACGCCATCTGCCCAGTCTCCTTCAACTGGGGCGCGCCCTTCGAGAACGAGACCAAGTTCGGTGAAGAAATCAATAGCGGCATCGATGTCTTCTACCACGATGCCGACGTTGTCCATTCGCTTAACTGTCATGTTGTCTCCTGGGTGTCTAACGTAAAGTAAATAAACTGGACGTCAAATGGACGCCTCAACGCATCAATTATGAGGTTTAATTCCCAGCATCTCGCTAATCACCGGCAAAATCATCTTCCACGCGTTCGATGTCGCCGCGATCTCGTCGTAATGGCTGGCACCGGGCAAAATCAGCACTTCCGCATGGTCGCCGGCCTTGATTGCCTTGGCCGCGTAGTCATGCGCGACTCTGGGCGGCGAGATGGTGTCGAGCTCGCCCGTGGCCAGCACGGTGCGGCTGCCGTTGGGCATCAGGTCGGCTGCGTTGGTGTCGCTGTAGATGTCTGGCCGCTCAGTGCTGGCGCTGCCTGCCAGTTGCGCGATGTCGCGCTCGCAGCTGGTCTTGATCAACTCCTTTTCATGGCGCAGGTCGGCCAGGCCGCCCAGGCTGAGGATATTCTTGATCGGCAGATACTGTTCGCGGTACAGGGGGCTGCTCTTCGGCAGTTTTTCTCGCCCCGCTATCCATTGCACCAGCTGGCCACCGGCCGAGTGGCCCATGGCGACGATGCGGCTGGTGTCGAGCTGGTATTGGGGCGCGTGCTGCTGCAGGCTGTCCAGCGCCGCGTGCATGTCTGCATACGTGCCGGGATAGCCGCCGCCCGGCTCGTCGACCCGCCGGTACTCGACATTCCACACGGCGATACCTTGCGCCACCAGGGCGCCGGCCACGTTGCGCATCTGCTTGATGCCGCCGAAGGCCACCGTCCAGCAGCCGCCATGCACGAGCACGACGACGGGGAACGGTCCGCTACCTTCGGGCTGGAACAGCTGCGCGTATTGCGACGGCGCTGGGCCATACGCGATCTGTGCCGTGGGCGGGGGGCCGTTCAGGCCCAGGTAGTCATCCAGGCTCATGGGGGCGGCGACGGCGCCGTGGACGCAGGCGAGCAGGGCGGTGGCGATCAGGGAGGATGGCAGGGACGTAGGCATGCTTGGTTTCGCTTGAGAAGAGAGCAACACTTTAGCATAGGGCCGCGTTGCCGCTGAGATCAAGCGGTGCGCTGTTTTCCCCAAGGAGAGGGGTGCCCCATGGTATATTTCGGGCATCAGTTTTCCCCATATCGACACGGTGCACGCAAACAACATTCTTTCCTTGCTGGACGCCGAGCATAGTGCGCTGGGCAGTATCGCGGCAGGCGCCGACCTGGCCCATGCATTAGAGCATTTGTTGCTGGCGCTGCAAGACCTGGCCGAGGGCGGCGCGCATGCCTGCCTGGTGCTGATTGACGAAGCGGACCGTTTTTGCGGCTTGTCCGCGCCCAGCCTGCCGCAAGACCTGAGCCTGGCCTTGCGGCACGGCGGCGAACAGCCTTCCCCATTTGGCACGGCCGCCTTTTCCGGCGCGCCCGTGTATTGCGGCGACATCACACGCGACGTGCACTGGAGCGCGGGCCGCAAGGAAGCCATGCTGCATGGCTACCGCGCCTGCTGGGTCGCCCCCGTCTTCGGCGCCAAGGGGCATATCCTGGGCGTGCTGGGCCTGTTCTTCCCCGCGTCTTGCCATCCCACGCAACCCGAAATCGAACTGCTGGCGCTGGCCGCGCGCGTGGCCGCGCATGTCATCGAGCGGGGCCAGCTGGAAAGAGCGCTGCACGACAGCCGCGAACACTTTCACTACGCCATCGAGCTCAACACGCAAGTGCTGTGGACGGCCGACATCGACGGCAAGCTCGACTATGTGGCGCAGCGCTGGCGCGAATGGACGGGCGGCAATGGTCTGGGCACCAGTTGGCTGGACGCCATCCACCCTGACGACGTGCCCCTTTCCCTGGCGGCCTGGAGCGAAGCGGTGGCCAGCGGCAAGCCCCTGGACCAGGAAATGCGCGTGCGCCGCCAGGACGGCCGCTACCGCTGGGTGCACTCGCGCGCGTATTGCCGGCTTGACGAGCGGGGCCAGCCCGTGAAATGGTATGGCTCGTGCGAGGATATCGACGAGCATTGGCAGGCGCGCAATGCCTTGCTCGACAGTGAGGCACAGTTCCGCTCGCTGGCCTCGACCATGCCCAACCAGGCCTGGCTCGCGCATGGCAGCGGCGCCACCTATTGGGTCAATGAACAGGTGTGCGAGTACACGGGGCAATCGATGAAGTCCCTGGTGTCGAGCGGCTTTCGCCACTGCGTGCATCCGGACGACGTGCAAGCCACGCAGAAAAGCTGGGAACAGGCCGTCGCCACGGCCAGTGCCTACGAATACGAGTTCCGCATGCGCCGCGCCAGCGACGGCGCCTACCGCTGGTTCCTGGCGCGCGCCTTGCCCCTGTTCGACGAAACGGGCAAGGTGCTGCGCTGGGTGGGCACGAATACGGACGTGCAGGAACAGAAGAACGTGCTGGAAAAGATGGCCTACCTGAATTCCTCGCTGGAAGTGGAAATGGCCAACCGCACGGCCGACCGTGACCGCATGTGGCGGCTGTCGACCGACATCATGCTGGTGGCGGACCTGGCCGGCATGATCATCGCCGTCAATCCAGCCTGGAGCAAGATCCTGGACCGGCCGGAAATCGAGTCGCTGGGCATGGATTTCATCAGCCTCGTGCATCCCGACGACCGCATGGCGGCGCTGAAGGATTTGTCGCGCCTGGCGCATGGCGCGCCCACCTTGCGCATGGAAAACCGCTACCGGCGCCGCGATGGCGGCTACCGCTGGATTTCCTGGACGGCCGTGCCCGCGCAAAAGCTGATCCACGCCATCGGCCGCGACGTCACCGATGAAAAAGAGGCGCGGCTGGCGCTGGTGCGCAGCGAGCAAGCTTTGTTGCAGGCGCAAAAGCTGGAATCGATCGGCAAGCTGACGGGCGGCGTGGCCCACGATTTCAACAACGTGCTGCAAATCATTTCCGGCAATTTGCAGCTGCTGAAACTGACGGTGGCCGACAATCCGCAGGCGGCCAGGCGACTCGCTTCGGCCGCTTCGGCCGTTGAACGGGGCGCCAAGCTGTCGTCGCAACTGCTGGCCTTTGCGCGGCGTCAACCGTTGAAGCCGCTGGTGACGGACCTGGGCCGCTTGCTGCGTCGTATGCATGAGCTGATCCGCCGCGCCCTGGGCGAGGCGGTTGCCGAGGAAACCTTCATTAGTGAAGGCTTGTGGCATACCCTGGTCGACCCGAACCAGATGGAAAACGTGTTGCTGAACATGGCCATCAACGCGCGCGACGCGATGCAAGGGGGCGGGCGTCTGACCTTTACCTTGAGCAATGTCACGCTCGATGCCGCCTACGCCAGCCTGCATGCCGACGTGCAGGAGGGGCAATACGTGCTGCTGACCATCACCGACACGGGCCATGGCATGGAGCGCGACGTGATCGACCAGATATTCGAGCCGTTCTTCACCACCAAGCGCGAAGGCGAGGGCACGGGCCTGGGCCTGTCCATGGCTTACGGCTTTATTCGCCAGAGCGCGGGCCACATCAAGGTGCACAGCGCGCCGGGCGCTGGCACAACTTTCAAGATCTATTTGCCGCGCTCGCTGGAAAAGCTGGCCGAGCCACCACCGGGCCTGACAGGCCCCGTGCTGGGCGGCGGCGAGACCATCCTCGTGGTGGAAGACGATATTCCCGTGCAACATACTGTGGTCGACATGCTGCGCGGCCTTGGCTACGACGTATTGCATGCGGACGATGGCGCCTCGGCGCTGGCCCTGCTGGGGACGGGCGTGGCCATCGATTTGCTGTTTACGGACGTGGTCATGCCGGGTCCCGTCAGCAGCAAGGAGCTGGCGCAGCAGGCCCGGCTGCTGCTGCCGGAACTGGCCGTGTTGTTCACCTCGGGCTATACGCACAATGCCATCATGCAGGGCGGGCGCCTGGACCCGGGCGTGGAGCTGTTGAGTAAACCCTACCAGCGCGAAGACCTGGCGCGGCGCATCCGCCATGTACTGGCCGACCGCCGCCTGGTGGGCGCGCCCGACCCTTCCGGGCGGCGCATCCTGCTGGTGGAAGACAATGACGATGCGCGTGAAATGACGACGGAAATGCTGAATATGCTGGGCCATACCGTGCATGGTGTGGCCAGCGCCGAGGCAGCCTTGCCCCTGCTGGCCATGCCGGGCCTGGACGTGCTGGTGACGGACATCAGCCTGCCCACCATGTCCGGCCTGGAACTGGCGCGCCATGCGCGCGCTCACTGGCCGCAGCTGGACGTGGTGTTTGCTTCCGGGCACGACTGGGGCGCCAGCCTGATGCAGGACAGCAGCGCGCGCTTCCTGCGCAAACCGTTTGGCCTGGAAGAACTGGCCGGCGCACTGAAGGCGCGCCGGCTCGACGTTTACTAGGCTCTACGCCGGTGGCAGCAAGGCGTGCTGCAACTGCTCGATGGTAAATGGTTTCACCAGGAAGCGCGCGGCCGGGTCCAGCACGCCGGAATTGGCTGGCGCATGGCCCGTGGAGAACACCACTTCCAGCTGTGGCTGCTCGCGGGCCACCAGCTCGGCCAGCTCGACGCCCGACATCTGCGGCAGGCTGATATCGGTCAGCAGCAGTTCCAGTCCAGGCGTGCCCAACAGCGGCAAGGCTGCCTCGGCCGTGCCCACGGCCAGCACCGTGTGACCCAGCATGGCCAGCAGTTCGCTCGTCATGGCGCGCGCGTCCGCATTGTCTTCCACCAGCAAGATGTGACGCATGCCCGGCCGCCCCCCCGGCAGTGCCGGCGCAGGTTGCGGCGCCAGCTGCGCGCGGTACTGGTGCAGCGCCGTCAAGTGGCGGCCGTTGGCCAGCAAGTGGCGGATGCGCCGCGCCAGGTCTTCGCGCCGGTACGGTTTGCTCAGCAGCTCGACACCGGGTTCCAGCCGGCCGCCCTGCATGATGACGTCCTGCGTGTAGCCCGAGGTAAACAGCACGGCTAGCTGGGGCTGCAGCAAGCGGGCCTGGCGCGCCAGTTCCGTGCTGGCGACCTTGCCTGGCATCACCACATCCGTAAACAGCAAATCGATGGGGACGCCACTGCCGACGATGGCCAGCGCGCTTTCGCCATCGCTGGCGCGCAGCACGACATAGCCGAGGCCGCGCAGCATGTCGACCACCGTCGTCTGTACCTGCACGTCGTCTTCCACGACGAGGATGGTTTCCTTGCCGCCCAGCACGGGGCCGCTCAGCTGCAGCGGCAGTTCCGTTTCCGCTTCGAGCGAGCGCGGCAGGTAGATGCGGAAGGTGCTGCCATGGCCGGGTACGCTGTCCACCGTCAGGTGGCCGCCGCTCTGGCGCAGGAAGCCGTACGCCATGGACAGGCCCAGGCCCGTGCCTTCGCCTTCCTTCTTCGTCGTGAAGAATGGTTCGAAAATCTTGTCCAGCAAGTCGGCGGGAATGCCCGAGCCCGTGTCCGAGACGGTCAGCTGCACGTAGTCGCCGGGCGCCACGTCCGCATGGCGCGCCACATAGTCGCTGCCCAGCACGCTATTGCTCAGTTCGATGGTCAGCTGGCCCTGGCCATCCATGGCGTCGCGCGCGTTGATGGCCAGGTTGAGGATGACGTTTTCCAGCTGGTGCGGGTCGACCAGGGCGCGCCAGCAATCGTCGGCCAGCAGCAAACGCGTCTCGATGCTTTCTCCCGTGGCGCGCCGCAGCAGCTCTTCCGTCGAACGCAGCAGTTGCGCCAGGTCCGTCACCAGCGGTTTTAACGGTTGGCGCCGCGCAAAGGCCAGCAGCTGTGCCGACAGCTTGGCGCCCCGTTCCACGGCGGCCGAGGCGCTGGCGATGCGCTTGGCGGCCAGCGGGTCGTCATCCAGGGTCATCTGCAGCAATTGCAGATTGCCGGAGATAATTTGCAGCACGTTATTGAAATCATGGGCCACGCCGCCCGTCAGCTTGCCCAGCGCTTCCAGTTTTTGCGATTGCAGCAGTGCCATCTCGCTGTGGCGTAATGATTCCTGCATGCTGCGCAAAGTGCTTTCCGCCTCCTTTTCCAGCGTGACGTGGCGTCCGGTGGCAAAAATCAGGTCGCCTTCGGCTGCGGCCGACCAGGACAGCCAGCGGTGGCCGCCCTCGCGGTGCCGGTAGCGGTTTTCAAAGCTGGGCATGGCTTCCTGCGTCACCTGCGCCAGCGCCAGGCGCGTGGCGGCGGCATCCTCGGGCAGCACGAAGTCGAACAGCTTGCGGCCCAGCATTTCCTCTGGCAGCCAGCCGAGGATGGCGGCCGAGGCCGGGTTGACGGCGGCAAAGCAGCCCTCGGCATCGATGGCCACCATCAAGTCTTGCGCGCTGCGCCACAGCCGCTCGCGCTCGCTGTTGCGCGCGGCCAGGTCCGCTTCCAGCTTCTTTTCCACGGTGATGTCGCGCGCGCTGCAATACACCTTCTCGCCCTCGGGCACGGCAACCCACGACAGCCAGTGCCAGCCGCCCAGCTTGTGGCGGTAGCGGTTTTCGAAGCGCAGCGCCGGCTGGCCCTGGTTGGCTGCCTCCCAGGCCGCAAGGGTGCGCGACAAGTCGTCCGGGTGGACCAGTTCCAGGAAGCGCGTCGTGCGGATTTCCTCCACCGACCAGCCCAGGGTGGCATGCCAGGCGGGGTTCGAGTGCTCGAAATAGCCGTCGAGGTTGAGCACGCCCAGCAAATCGGGGCTGACGTTCCAGGTGCGGCCGAATTCGCGCGTGCGCTCGGCCACTTGCGTTTCCATGCTGGCACTGAGGGCGCGCAAGCGCGATTCCGCCTGGGCCCGCAGGATGGTCGACCAGACCCGTTCCGACACTTGCACGGCCAGTTCGATCTCGTCGGCATGCCACAGGCGCGCCGCGCGGCTGTGCACGACGAACAGGGCGCCCAGTCGGCCATCTTTGGCAATGGGAATGTTCAGGAAGGCACGTATATCCAGGCGCGCAAACGTGGCCAGCGCGTCCGGCGTGGCCGTGCGCGGGTCGCTCGCCACATCGCTGACGGCCAGCACCTGGCCGGCAGCCAGCGCACCGGCCAGGCGGGCCGCATACTCGCCGTGAAAATAGTCGCTGGCGGCGTCCGGCGCCAGGCCGTCGCTCCACGCATGCTGGACGGTGGGGCACGGCAGGGTCTGGTCGATATCGAAACAGGCCACTTGCTGGGCGCCCAGGCGTTGTCCCAGCAGTTGCGCCGACACGCAGAGAATCTCGCCCGTGTCGTGCAGCAGCCGCAGCCGGCGTTCCAGTTGCAGCAGAAAGGCCACGCCGCTGGTGCCGGTGGTGGTACGGTGCTCCGTCATACCGGCCTCAGCTGCCGGCCAGCGGCAGGGTGACGCTGAACAGGGCGCCATTGCCGGGCTGGCTTTGCAGGGTGATGGCGCCGCCGTGCGCATCGACCAGTTGCTTGGTGATGAACAGGCCCAGGCCCAGGCCGCCCGTGCGGTCCTGGTGCATGACGCGCTCGAAGGCATCAAAGATGCGTTCCTGGTCGCGCGCGTTGATGCCGATGCCATGGTCGCGCACTTCGATGACGGCGCTGTTCTGCGTGTGCGCCAGGCTGATTTCCACGGGCTGGCCCTGGCCGTAGCGCACGGCATTGCTGATCAGGTTGACAACGATCTGCTCGACGCGGAAGGCATCCCAGAAGCCCTGGATGGGTTCGAATGCCTGCACTTCCAGCACGCTGCCCGTGGCGGCAGCATACTGCCCCAGGTCGTCTGCTACTCTGCGCACCAGGCTGGTCAGGTCAACGGCTTCACGGCGGATCGACAGCTTGCCGCTGGTGATGCGCGAGACGTCGAGCATGTCGTCGATCAGGCGCACCATGCTGCGGATTTGCCGCCCGTCGCGCGCCACCATCTGGTTCAGCTTGTCCGGTTCGAAGGCGGCCAGGTTGCCCCGTTCCAGGTTGACGGTACGCATCTGCGTTTCCAGGAACAGCGTGTTCAATGGCGTGCGTAGTTCGTGCGCCACCATGGACATGAATTCGTCGCGCAGGCGCAGCGAGCGCTGCAGTTCGGCCTGCGTGGCGCGCAATTCTTTTAATAATGCTTCCTGCTGCTGGCGGCTGTGTTCCAGCGCCTGCACCTGGCGCCGCGTCTCGCTGCGCTGCTGGTGCAGGGCCACGAAGACGTTGACCTTGCTTTGCACTGCATTGATGTCGAGCGGCTTGTGCAGGAAGTCGACGGCGCCGCTTTCATAGCCCTGGAAGGCGAAATTCATTTCCTTGCCAGCCGCCGTGACGAAGACGATAGGGATGTGGCGCGTCTTTTCCGTGCCGCGCATCAGTTGCGCCAGCTCAAAGCCATCCATTTCCGGCATTTGCACGTCGAGGATGGCCAGCGCAAAATCGTGTTCCAGCAGCAGGGCCAGCGCCTCTTCGCCCGACGATGCCTGATAGACGCTGCGGTCGCTCTCGCGGATCAGCGCATTGAGCGCGCGCAAGTTTTCCGGCAAATCGTCGACGATCAGCAGTTTGGTGCTTGTTTCATTCATCATGTTTCATTCCTGGCATGTGCCGTCCAGCGTAATGGGAAGCGGCGTGCGATGGTGCACGCTTGCGGTAGAGCTTTTCGGGACCCGGCAATGGCTCGAAGTCGGTGGCAAAGCGCGTGAAATGCGTACTTTCCTTGCTGCCCAGTCCCAGAAAACCCCGGTGGCACAGTGAGTCCTGGAACAGGCCCAGGGCCCGCTCCTGCAAGGTTTTATTGAAGTAAATCAGCACGTTACGGCACAAAATCAATTGCGTTTCAATGAAAACGCTGTCCGTGGACAGGCTGTGGTCGGCAAAGTTGATACTGTCGAGCAGGCGCTGCTGGAAATGCGCGGTGGCATGCTCGACCGTGTAGTACTCGGCCAGTTGGCCCAGGCCGCCCGCGGCCAGGTAGTTGTCAGCGTAGTCGGCCATCCGGTGCAGCGGATACACGCCGCGCGCGGCCGTGGCCAGCGCTTGCGGATTGATGTCGGTGGCGTAAATCGTGCTGCGATCGAGCAAGCCTTCCTCGTGCAGCACGATGGCCAGCGACAGCGCTTCCTCGCCCGTGCAACAGCCGGCGACCCAGATCGTCGGTGACGGGTAGGTTTTCAGCACGGGCACCACGTGTTCGCGCAAGGCGCGGAAAAACGCCGGGTCGCGGAACATTTGCGTGACTGGCACGGTCAAAATCTGCAGCAGGCTGCCAAACGTGGCCGGGTCGTCCAGCACCAGCCGCTGCAAGGCTGGCAAGTCGGCACAGTGGAAGCGCTCGAGCGCGTGATTCAGGCGGCGCCGCTGCGAGGGCAGGGAATAGTCGCGAAAATCATAGCTGTAGCGCTGATACAGCGCTTCCATCAGCGCGTGCAGTTGCGCGTCCGTGGTGCGCAGGGACATCATCGACGCTCCACTGCGTTGCGTAGGTAGCGTTGCATCACATGCGTTCCATCTTTGGCATCCACACGCGCAGCAGCGAATACAGACGGTCCAGGTCGATCGGCTTGGCCAGGTAGTCGGACGCGCCCGCCTGCAGGCATTCTTCCTGATCATTCTTCATGGCCTTGGCGGTAATCGCAATGATGGGCAGCTTGTTGTAACGGCCATCGGCGCGGATCAAGCGCGTCGCTTCCAGGCCATCCATGCCCGGCATCATCACATCCATCAACACCAGGTCGATATCATCCACGCTGTTGAGCTTGCTGATGGCTTCGAAGCCGTTGCGGCCGATTTCCACCACCACGCCTTTCTGTTCCAGTGCATTCGTCAGGGCAAAGATATTGCGCACGTCGTCGTCCACCAGCAAAATCTTGCGCCCTTCAAACACGCGTTCGCGGCTGCGCACCTGCTGCAGCATGCCCTGGCGCTCGCTCGACAGTTCCGATTCCACCTTGTGCAGGAATAGGGTGACTTCGTCGAGCAGGCGCTCGGGCGAGCGGGCGCCCTTGATGATGATGGAGCGCGAATACTTCATCAGGTCCGCCTCTTCCTCGCGGCTCAGGTTGCGGCCCGTGTAGACGATGACGGGCGGGAACGAGCACAGCTCTTCATGTTCCATGCGTTCGAGCAATTCGTTGCCCTGGATATCGGGCAGCTTCAAGTCGATGATCATGCAGTCGAAAATCTGCGTCTTGAGCAATTCCAGTGCCTGCTCGCCCAGCGCCACGGCCGTGATTTCCACGTCGTCGTCGCTGATCAGGTGGACCACGCTTTCGCGCTGGCGTTCGTCGTCTTCGACCAGCAGGATGCGCTTCATCTTTTGCGTGAATTTCGACTCGAGCTTGCGGAACACTTCCTTCAATTGCTCGCGTGTGCGCGGCTTGGTGGCGTAGCCGATGGCGCCCAGCTGCATGGCTTCCTGCATCTGGTCATTGCCGGACACGATATGCACGGGGATGTGGCGCGTCAGCGGGTTTTCCTTCAACTGCTGCAAGACCAGCAAGCCCGGGCGATCCGGCAAGCCCATGTCGAGCAGAATGGCGTCGGGCAGGAACTCTTCCGCCAGGCGCAAGCCTTCGTCGGCGCCATGCGCCACCAGGCAGCGGTATTGCATTTCATGCGCGAGGTCGAACAGGATGCCGGCAAACGAGGGCTCATCCTCGATCACCAGCACGGAACGCTGGCCCGTCTTGCCAGGGGGGACGCTATTGCGATCGTCCTCGAAGGTAGGCAGCGGCACCGGCTTGGCGGCGGGAGCTGGCATGGGCGCGGCGGCGATTTTTGCGCGCGCTTGTGGCACGGCAGTGGGCACTGCCGCTGCTTCCACCTCGACGGCGCGTTCCGGCATGACGGCCGGCAGCACCAATGTGAACGTGCTGCCCTGGCCGGGCGTGCTGTCCAGCTCGATGCTCCCACCCAGCAAGACTGCCAGGTCGCGTGAAATGGACAGGCCCAGGCCCGTGCCGCCATAGCGGCGGCTGGTGGTGCCGTCGGCCTGGTGGAAGGCGTCGAATACCTTGTGCTGCTGGTCGCTTGCAATGCCGATGCCGGTATCTTCCACCTGGAAGCGCACCTGGCCCGCTGCATCGGCGCTTACGTGCAGGGACACCGTGCCCGTATCGGTAAACTTGATGGCGTTTGACAGCAGGTTTTTCAGGATTTGCTCGAGGCGCTGGCGGTCGCTTACCAGCGACGGCGGCGTGTCCGGTGCCACCTTGACGTCAAAAACCAGTTTCTTTTGCTGCGCCTGGGCGCCAAACAGCATTTTCATTCCGCTGAGCAGTTCCTCAAAGGGCACGGCTTCCGGCGTCAATTCCAGCTTGCCCGCCTCGACCTTGGAAATGTCGAGGATATCGTTGATGAGGGTCAATAAATCGTTGCCGGCCGAATAAATGGTTTGGGCAAACGTTACTTGCTCCTGCGTCAGGTTGCCGCTGCTATTGTCCGACAGCAGCTTGGACAGGATCAGCGAGCTGTTCAGTGGCGTGCGCAGCTCGTGCGACATATTCGCCAGGAACTCGGATTTGTAGCGGCTGGCCCGCTGCAGCTCTTCGGCGCGGGCTTCCAGCTGGGCGTGCGCCTGGCCGATTGCCATGTTTTTCTGGTCCAGCGACAGCGCCTGCACGGCCAGTTGTTCGTTCGACTGCTCCAGCGCCGCCTTTTGCTCTTCCAGGTGGGCTTGCGACTGTTCCAGCACGCGCGACTGCTCGCCCAGCTCTTCATTGGCCGTGCGCAATTCTTCCTGCTGCACTTCCAGCTCTTCATTCAGTTGCTGGGTTTCTTCCAGCACATTTTGCAGGCGCTGGCGGTACAGGGCCGCTTCCAGCGAGGTGCCGACATTCCCCGCAATCAGGTCCAGCCATTCCTTGGCGCGGGCGCTGACGGGATGCGTAAAGCCCAGTTCGATGACGCCGTTGACGACGCCTTCATTGTTGACGGGCATCAATACCAGCTCCAGTGGCGCGCCGCGGCCCAGGCTGGACGTCACGGTCAGGTAATTCTCGGGCACTTGCTGCACATGCTTGAGGCGCTTTTCGCGCGCCGTTTCGCCCACCAGACCTTCGCCCAGCTTGAAGACTTGCTTGTCCTTCACGCCCTGTTCGTTGAAGCCATACACGGCCGTGCGGCGCAGGCTGCCATCATCGTCGACGACGTACAGGGTGGCGACGGCTACTTCCAGCCGGTGGGCGAGGAAATCGAGCACGTGCCGTCCCAGTTGCGGCAAGCCCAGCTGGCCGCTGGTGTGGGCCGCCAGCTCTGTCTGCCCCGTGCGCAGCCAGGCTTGTTCTTGCAGCACGTCGTTATCCTTGCCGCGCTGTTCGAGCGCATCGTTGTAGATGTCGGACAGGCGCAGCAGTTCGCGCCGTCCCAGATAGGCGAGCAAGCCGGACATGCCCAGGCTGAGGATCAGGAACACCACCACGGCCAGCATGGTGCGGCTCTCGGCCGTGTCGGCGCGTTCCTGGCGCAAACGCTGCTCCATGGACAGGAAGGTGAGAAATTCACGGCGGATTTCATCAAATTCCAGCTTGCCTTCGCCCTGGCGCACGCGCGCGAGGAATTCCTGGTTGTTGCGGCGCTGGGCGATCACGCTTTCCGCATAGGCCATCCACTGGTTTTGCAGCGCGCGGATGCGGCGCAAACGGTCCACCTGGATGGAGCTGTCGGAGATCAGTTCCAGCAGGGTGCTCATTTCCACGGCAATCTTGGCCTTGCCCGATTTATACGGCGCCAAAAACGTTTCGTCGCCCGTCAACAAGTAGCCGCGCATGCCCGTTTCCAGGTCGACCGACAACTTCATGACTTCGTTCGCATTGCCAATCACCCGCTCGGAATGCTCGACCGAGCGCAGGGCCGAGAGCAGGTAGGCGATCAGGCCGACAAATACGAGGGCTGTGGCGACCCCGATGACCAGCGGCAAGGTAACGTTGCGGGCGAGGATGCGGCGAAAGCTGAAGGAATCGATCGGGGTCTTGGTATTCATCATGTACGTGATAGGCTGGCGCGAAAAAGCAATTTTAATTGAAATACAATTTTTCTGGTGCTCAAGTAAAACGAGCGTTAGCATAACAGCCTTGCGAACAATTGCTGACGCGCAAGGTCTTGCAATGCGCGCCATCGCACAGATGAGGTGACGTGAAATGACTGCGAGGCGTAAAAAAAGGCTCTGTCCCCGATAAGTAGGGGAATTCCGAGAATTTTCCTGGGGACCTGCTGTCTGACGGTACATAGCAGACAAACGGGAGTCTTCCATGCAGCCAGCCCAGTGGAA
>NZ_JBNYXS010000028.1:0-72042 GCF_051380775.1 Janthinobacterium pasteuri
CGCGTGGCCATGCCGGTGAGCATGGCTGCTGTTGCAGGCAGGACAGTGCAAGCGCTGCCGGGCCACGCTTTCGACGAGTGCCACGGCGGCGTCCTGCGGCGCTGCCCCGCGCAGCAGAGCGATGCTCGCCAGGCGTTGACGCTGGCTCAGTGCGGTGAACTGGGCGATGAAGGTTTGCCACTGGGCTGGCTGCATGGAAGACTCCCTTTTGTCTGCTATGTACCGTCAGACAGCAGGGCCCCAGGAAAATTCTCGCAATTCCCCTACTTATCGGGGACAGAGCCTTTTTTTTTGCCCGTACCCTGCGTCCGGCACGTGCCGGCGCAAGCGCGGGCACAATCCCTTACAATGATTCACGCCGCACCCGCGCGGCGAACAGAGGGGCCATCTTGATGACGCATTCGAAGACACCGATTAATCAGTTAAATCCCTCGCGCCTGCGCATCGTGCTGGTGCTGCAAGGCGGCGGCGCGCTGGGCGCCTATCAGGCCGGCGTCTATCACGCCTTGCACGAACATGGCCTGGCGCCCGACTGGGTGGTGGGCACCTCGATCGGCGCCATCAATGCGGCCATTTTGGCGGGCAACAAGCACGAGGACAGGCTGGTGCGGCTAAAACAGTTCTGGCAGCGCGTGGCGCACCGCGACAGCATCGACATGAACCTCGTTTCGGACCAGCAGCGCCGCTCGAACATCTGGCTGGCCACGCTCGATACGGTGCTGCGCGGCGTGCCCGGCTTCTTCAAGCCGCGTTCGTTCAGCCTGTTCCCGGCCGGAATTGCCGTCAAGCCGGAAGACGCCAGCTATTACGACACGAGCGAACTGGCCAGCACCCTCGATGAACTGGTCGATTTCGATTACCTGAACCAGCCCGGCGGCATGCGCCTGACGGTCAACGCCCTGCGCGTCAAATGCGGCAGCCTCACCAGTTTCGACAGCCAGCAGCAGCCGCTGACGGCAGACCATATCCGCGCCAGCGGCGCCTTGCCGCCCGGTTTTGCGGGCGTGCGCGTCGATGGCGACCTGTACTGGGATGGTGGCCTGTATTCGAATACGCCGCTGGAAACCGTGCTCGACGACACGCCCCACGTCGACACGCTGGTGTTCATGGTCGACCTGTGGAGCTCGGAAGGCCCGGAGCCGACCACTCTCGATGAAGTGCAGACGCGTCAAAAGGACGTCACCTTCGCGTCGCGCTCGAAGCGGCATATCGAAGATTACGTCAATACGCATACCTTGCAGCACACATTGCGCGAACTCTACGCCAAGCTGCCCGACGACGCACACAACCGGCAGCAGACGGAAGAACTGGTAGCGCTGGGCTGTGACAGCACCATGCACATCGTGCGTTTGCCGTATGCGGGGCGCGACTGGCACATGGCGGCCAAGGATATCAATTTCTCCAGGGGCTCCATCGAGTGGCGCTGGGAGCAGGGCTACCAGGACGCCTTGCGCGCAATCAAGGCGGCCGGCTGGCTGGCCTTCGTCACGGAAGACACGCCGCTGGTGGTGCACGAACTGCCCCCATACGAACGCGATGCTGCGTAGTGACGCCTGACAAAACCGGCTGCTACGGTTTTGTCAGGCGTTGCAGAGAACGGTTTACGGCTGTGAATGCGCCGCTACGCGCAGTTTTTCCGCGTTCGCCATGTCTTGCCGGTAAGTGTCTTGCGCATCTTTCAGGCAAGTGGCCCGCGTGGCGGATGGTTCCAAACGGCAGGCTTTTTTGGCCTCGGCCAGGGCGGCGGCGATTTCCTTGCGCAAGGTGCGCATTTGGGCTTGCGCCGTGCTGTCTTCCTGGTACCAGCGGGCCGGATCGCCCGCTTGCGGGCCAGCGGTTTGTGCCTGGCTGAATGGTGCCAGGCTGCATGCCAGCACGAAGGCCAGCAACGGGGAAGTGAGTCGGTGTGTCATGATATTTCCTCCTTGAAATAAAAAAGGCGCCGCAGCGCCTTTTTTTACAACCTGCCTGTCAGTAATAGCAGGATCAGTATCACGACGACCAGGCCGGCGATGCCACTGGGGCCGTAACCCCAGTTGCGGCTATGCGGCCAGGTAGGCAGGACGCCCACCAGGGCCAGAATCAAGATGATCAGAATGATGGTGCCCATGGCAACTCCTTGTTATGGTACGACGTATGCGGGATGGCGGATGCCTGCTGGCAAAGTCCGCCGAAAATTAATAACGGTAGACGCGGCCGTCAACGACGCGCACGCGGTTTCCTGGGCGCAAGTCATTCGCGTTGTCCTGCACCACGGTGCGGTATTCGCCGTTGTCGAGACGCACGCTGATCTGGTAGGCCTGCGCTTGCTGCCTGCGGCCCTCCACCTGGTTGCCGACCACGCCGCCGGCGACGGCGCCGGCCACGGTGGCGGCCGTGCGCCCGCCGCCCGAGCCGATGGTATTGCCCAGCAGGGCGCCTGCGATGCCGCCGACCACGGCGCCTGCACCGCTGGTTTGGCCACCACCCTGCACGATCTGGATGGAGTCGACGGTGCCGTACATGGCGGACTCAGGCTGGTTGGCAGGGTAATATTGTTGTGACTGGGAAGGGCCGGTGGCGCAACCGCTCAGTACGGCGGTGGCGGCGAGCATCAGTGCAGCCAAGGTGGCATTGGTTTTCATTTTATTCTCCTGACGAGGTGAGGGTGTAGTGCCATCTTAGTCATGCCCCTGTCCCCGGTCTGTACGCTGCCGCACGCACTTATTTTGTGTCTAAATGATATTTTTTGCCCGTGCGCTTGCACTAAAACGTTGTTATTTATCCCAGTCTGCCTCCAAGTTTTAAAATAAATTACTTGTGTACGCCAGCGTACAGAAGAGCGGCGACGATCCACGTAAAACGGTAGTCATGCCAAGCAGACATGCTTGTCACCACCAGGGAGAAATGCATGAACAAAAATAAGCTCTTCACCGCCATCGTCGTCAGCCTGGCGTGCGCCGCCTGGGGCGGCCAGGCAGTGGCCGCCACGCCGGAAGCGAAAGCAGCCTACAAGGCGGCCAACGATCAGGCTGGCCTGAATTACAAGCTGGCGCATGCAGAATGCGAAAAAATCACGGGCAACCCGAAGGATGTCTGCATCGCCGAAGCAAAGGCCGTGCGCACCTACGATGAAGCAGTTGCTCAGGCGCAATACACGAATACCCTGCGTGCCTACACCAAGGCGCGTATCAAGATTGCCGATGCCAACTACGACGTTGACCTGGCCCGCTGCAATGCGCTGACGGGCAACGACAAGGATGTCTGCGTCAAGCTGGCCAAGTCCACCAAGGTGGCGGCCCTGGCCGACGCCAAGGCAGACAAGAAAGTCATCGAAGCGCGCAGCGATGCGCGTGAAGCAAAAAGAAAAGCCGAGTACAAGGTCGCGACAGAAAAATGCGATGCATTAGCCGGCGCAGCCAAGGATGACTGTATCAAGGCTGCAAAAACCCAGTTTGGCTACTGAGCTCCCTCCGGCGCGCAGTCACCACACTGGTATAAGAAGCTCATTGTGAGCACATTGATTGACCACTCCTAAGGAAAAAACCATGAAATTCACTAAATCTATCGCTACTGGCCTTTTCGTCGCTTCGCTGTTCGCCGTTGCAGGTTGCGCTTCGACCCCAACCAAAGAAGGTACGGGCGAGTACATCGATGACGCGGCCATCACCACCAAAGTCAAAGCCAGCATCTTCAACGAGCCTACCCTGAAATCGACGGAAATCAACGTTGAAACCTTCAAGGGCGTGGTTCAGCTGAGCGGCTTCGTGGCCCAGCCAGCTGACGCCGCCAAAGCGGGCGAAATTACCCGTGGCGTCAAAGGCGTGAAGTCGGTGAAAAACGACATCCGCGTCAAGTAATGGCATGACCTGCCACAGCGCCCGGCCCGATGGCTGGCGCTGTGGCCTTCCACCGACCGTCGCGGGAATCGCATGCATATCCATCCTACAGATACCCCGCCCGAGCCGGTGGCGGCTGCCTCCATCGAGCCTGCCGGGCCACCGCCCGGCGCGCCTGTGGAGCACCCGGACGCATCCTTGCGCCTGCCGCTGCATGTCAATGCGCGCGGCCTGGCCCTGGGCATCATCGCTACTGTCAGCTTCATCTACGCGCTGCAATGGGCGCAGAAATTCCTCATTCCCGTCATCTTCGGCATTTTTATTGCCTACACCCTCAATCCCGTCGTCGCCTGGCTGGAAAAGCTGCGCCTGCCGCGCGCCATCGCCGCCACGGCTGTCACGGCCCTGATCCTGTTCGGCTCCCTCGTCGTGGTCGAGCGCGTGCAGGGTGAATTTGAATCCATCGTTGAAGAGTTGCCGGCCGCCACGCACAAGCTGTCGCGGCTGATTGCGGCCAATACGGGCGGCAAGAACAGCACCTTCCAGAAAATGCAGGCCGTGGCCAATGAAATCGAGCAAGTGGCCGCCGGCGCCGAAGCGCGCCGCAACAACCGCCGTGCCGCCGCCGCCGAGTCGCCCAACTTCAAGATCATGGACTGGGTCTGGGCCGGTTCGCTGGGCCTGGTGGGTTTCCTCAGCCAGGCCACCATGGTCATCTTCCTCGTGTTTTTTCTGCTGCTGTCGGGTGACACCTTCAAGCGCAAGCTCGTCAAGCTGACAGGACCGTCGCTGAGCCGCAAGAAGGTCACCGTGCACATCCTGGAGGATATCAATACCTCGATCCAGAACTATATGTTCATGCTGCTCGTCACGAATGGTTTGCTGGCCGTCCTGATGTGGATCGCCCTGCGCGTGATTGGCCTGGAAAATGCGGGCGCCTGGGCCATCGTGGCCGGCTTGCTGCACATCATGCCGTATTTCGGCCCCTTGCTCATCACCATCGCCACGGGGCTGGTGGCTTTTTTGCAGTTCGAATCGCTGGAAATGGTCTTGCTGGTGACGGGCACCTCGATGGCCATCGCCACCCTCGTCGGCACCTTTGTCACCACCTGGATGACGGGGCGCATCGCCCGCATGAATCCCACGGCCGTCTTCATCAGCCTGTTGTTCTGGGGCTGGCTGTGGGGCGTCTGGGGCTTGCTGCTGGGCGTGCCCATCATCGTCATCGTGAAGGTGGTGGCCGAGCGCGTGCAGGGCATGGAAGTGGTGGCCGAGCTGCTGGGCGAATAGCTTGCCTCAGCGCCAAAGCCAACGGCGCCCGCGGGCGCCGTTGTTGCATCTGGAATGCTGATTTACGACTGGTGGCGTTTCAATATCTTGACTTGCACATCGCCGTCTTCCGTCTTCGGCATGTCCTTCATGCTGCCCAGTTGCAGGGCGAACTGGCGCGTGAATTCGGCGCCCAGGAAGAAAATTTGTGCCGAGTAATACACCCACAGCAGCAGGGCTACCAAGGATCCGGCCGCGCCATAGCTGCTGGCCACGCCGCTATTGCCGATATATACGCCAATCGCATATTTGCCCAAGGAAAACATGAAGGCCGTGCCCACGGCACCGATCAGCACGTCGCGCCAGGACAGGCGCACGCGCGGCAGCATTTTATAGATGACGGCGAAAAGGCTGGCGATGACGGCAAAGCCGATCAGGTTCGACAAAATGGTAAACAGCACGGCCGTGTCTTTCCACACGCCTTCCCAGAAGTTGGCGAGAATGGCCATGGCTGCATTGACCACCAGTGACACCATCAGCAGGAACGCCAGCACCAGCACCAGGCCAAAAGACAGCAGGCGCGTGCGCAGCATGTCCCAGACGCCCGCTTCCTTCAGGGCTGGCACTTGCCAGATTTCATCGAGACTGGCTTTCAGTTCGGCAAACACACTGGTGGCGCCGAACAGCAGCAGGGCGCTGGCGATGAGGGTGGCGATGCGGCCCTGCTCATGGTTCTTTGCGCCGGCCAGCACCAGCTGGATGGCTTCGGCACCTTGCGTGCCCAGCAATCCCTGCAATTGTCCCATCAGCTCGCCGCGCGCGGCGGCCGGGCCATAGAAAAAGCCGGCGATGGCGATCACCAGCACGAGGATGGGGGCGATGGAAAACAGGGTGTAGTAGGCGAGGGCGGCGCCCTTGCTCGAGGCGCGGTGTTCCAGCCATTCGGTGACGGAGCAGACAATGACCTTGCGCATCTGCTGGCTGAACGGCGCCAGGCCGGCCAGTCTGGGATAACGGGTAGAAAAATTCATGATGGCTTTCAATGCAAAAAAGGGGCGCGAGCCCCTTTTTCTATTCACAAGTGGCGTACCACTGTTCAGCTTACTGCACGCGGCGTTCGATAGTGATCTGTTCCACTTCAACGCGGCGGTTTGGTTCCAGGCACTTGATCAGGTCGGCACGTTTCTTGTTATCGCAGGTGACGACAGGATTGGTGGAGCCCTTGCCTTCGGCCGTCAGGCGGTTGGCGGCGACACCATGGGCGACCAGGTATTCCTTGACTGCATCAGCGCGCTGCTGCGACAGTTTCAAGTTGTACTTGGGCGAACCGATGCGGTCGGCATAACCACTGATGACGACGTTGTTGACGTCCGGTGCAGCGGTCAGTACGCGGGCGATCTCGTCGAGCTTGGTCTGTGTCGGACCCAGCTTGGCGCTGTCGAACGCGAACAGTTCCGTTGCCGCCATCGTCACTTTTTCAAAGCGTGGCGGCGGTGGTGGTGGCGGTGGTGGCACGACCACGACGACTTCTTCACGCACTGGCGGCGGTGGCGGTGGTGGTGGCGGTGCAGGCGGTTTATCGAACGCGAAGTTCAGGCCCACGGTGACGTAGTAGTTGTTTGCCTTGCTGCTCGGATCGAAGGTATTGCCGCGCAGGAAGCCGTGCACATTGCGCACGTCAGCCTGGAACGACAATTGATCGTTGATCGTGGACTGGAAGCCCAGACCCACGCTGGCGTAAGGCGAGCTCTTGCTGCGTTCACCGAAGGCGAAGCTGGTGTCCTTGTCGCGCTGCATGCCGGCACCGACCAGCAGGAAGGGGCGGAAGGCTTTACGCGAGAACATGTACAGGCCGTCTACGCCCAGCGTATTTTGCTGGTAGCGCTGACCGCCGTCCTTGGAGCGGGCGTACGTGGTGCCCAGCTGGATATCCCAGTCCTGGGAAACAGGCTTACCGAAACGCAAACCTGCGCCATAGCCGGTTTTATCCGCGGAAAAGTCGGAATCTGGCTTGAGTGCGTTGATGCTAGGTTGAATATACCAGGAGGGATTGATTTCCTGGGCCTGTGCGCCGAGGGCGGAGCACAGGACTGCGGCGGCAACGGCGATTTTTTTTAGATTATTCACAAGTAACTCCCAACGTTGATAAGAGATTTTCTCTACAGCATCAAAGCGACATCTTGCTACACGTGCTATTGCATGAGATAGACAACAATTCCAGGTGCGCCCGTCTTGCGATAAATGCACTGCTGTTGGACTAGAGAATACGATTCCAGGTTCGCGAGGTCGGTGCGTTAGCGCACAAAGCATTGTTGTAACTCAATGGTGTTGCAGATTCACGACAAAGACTTTAGTGTTGAAAAAAACTAATTTACTAAGTGCAATTTTTACCAGCACGGCCACTTCCTGGCGCCGCGGCAAGAGGCAATCGTACGACTTCTTACCAGCATGCCACTGTATATTAGCAACAATGATGAGCTTGATAACTAATATTACATTGATGTTGTATTCCTGCCGCGTTTTGTTGCTTTGCTGGGATTCCGCCGGGCAACTTTTGCGCGCCGCAGCCAGCTCCGCCACTTTTCATTGAGGAGTTACCCGTGCCTGACCTGTCCCGTATTTTTTCTTCCCCGCTTGCTGGCAAAGTGGGCCCGCTGGGTCTGCTGTGCCTGCTGCTGTCGCCGGGCATGGCTACGCCGGTCTGGGCCGATAGCGGCGTCTCCCTGTTTTCACCGAGCGGCACGGTCAAGGCCGTGCGCCAGGTGCGGGCCCAGTTCGCCACGCCGATGGTGCCGTTCGGCGACATGGGTTTGCCCGCGCCGTTCGCCGTCGATTGCGGCAAGGCCGAGCCTGCCGTCGTGGCGGGCGCCGGGCGCTGGGCCGACGAGCGCAACTGGAACTATGATTTTGAGCGCGACTTGCCCGCCGGCGTGGCGTGCAGCTTTACCTTGAAAGCGGGGCTGAATGACCTGGCGGGCAAACCCTTGCAGGGGACGACGTCTTACCGCTTTTCCACGGGCGGCCCGGCCATCGTCGAGGCCGTACCCTATGACGGCCAGCCGTATATCGATGAAAACCAGATCTTCGTGCTGGGCCTGGACGCCGTGCCGAACGAGGCCAGCGTGGCCGAGCATGCGTATTGCCGCGCCGATGGCATCAATGAAAAGATTCCCGTGCGCCGGCTTGTGGGCAAGGAACTGGAGCAGGTATTGACCCTGCGCAAGAGCTTTCTCGACCGTTACCTGACCGTGTACTTCAAGAAGCGGGGCACGCTGTGGAAAGTGGGCATGCCCGTCGCCAGCAAGGGCGCGCCGCCGTTGCCCGTCACCGTGCTGCAATGCAAGCGCAGCTTCCCCGCCAACGCCAAGGTCTCCCTGGTGTGGGGCGAGGGCATCGCCAGCGCCAGCGGCATCGCCACGGACAAGGCGCAAACCCTGCAGTTCAGGACGCGTCCTGATTTCACGGCCAAGTTCAGCTGCGAACGCAGCAATCCGAAGGAACAGTGCATCCCCTTCCTGCCCATGCGCTTGCAGTTTTCCGCGCCCGTGAAAGCGTCGCTGGTGCGCGCCATGACCCTGACAGGGGGCGGCAAGACGTATGCGCCGACGATCTCGAAAGAAGAAGAAAAAGCGGAATTCGTGCAGTACGTGACCTTTAACGGTCCTTTCCCCGTGCAAGCCAGTTTTGTGCTGAGTCTGCCGCCGAAACTGACGGACGACGCTGGCCGTGCCTTGCTCAACCGCGCGCGCTTCCCCATGACGGTGCGCACGGGCGAACAGCCGCCGCTGCTGAAGTTCCCGGCCCCGTTCGGCATCATCGAAGCCAAGGGCGACGGCTTGCTGCCCGTCACCGTGCGCAATATCGAGCCTGTACTGTCGGGCAAGGAAGTGACAACGCCATCGGCTGCCGCCACGGGTGCCACCTTGCGCGTGTCCGACAATGACGATAAGTTCATCATCGAGTGGATGCAGCGCCTGGCTGGCAATGGCGACGGGGGCGAATACTGGCAGCCTTACGCCCAATATGCGGGCAATATGAGCAAATCCGTGCTGGCCGGTGCCGCCGACGCGCGCCCCATCAGCCTGCCGCGCCCCGATGGCAAGAAAACCTTTGAAGTGATCGGCATCCCGCTGCAGAAACCGGGTTTTTACGTGGTCGAGCTGGCCAGCCCCATCCTCGGTAAAGTGCTGCTGGGCAAACCCACCACGGCCTACATCCGCACGGCCGCGCTGGTGACCAACCTGGCGGCCCACTTCAAGCACGGCGCGCAATCGTCGCTCGTGTGGGTAACGTCGCTGGACAAGGGCGCGCCTGTTGCGAAAGCGCAAGTGGCCGTGCGCGACTGCGCCGGCAAGCTGCTGTGGCAAGGTGCCACGGGTGCGGACGGGGTGGCGCACATCCCCGGCGAGCTGGCCAATTCCAGCTGCAAGAACAATGGCCGTTACTATATTAGTGCGCGCAGCGGCGGCGACATGACGTTCACCCTGTCGGACTGGGTGGGCGGCATCGAAGCCTGGCGTTTCAACCTGCCCACGGACGACACGCGCGCCGACAACACCTTGCTGGCCACGGTATTTGACCGCACCTTGCTGCGCGCCGGCGAAACCGTGCACATGAAGCATTTCATCCGCAAGCACACGGCAGAGGGCATGAGCCTGGTCGACAAGAACAACGGCCCCGGCAGCGCCACCTCCGTCGTCATCACGCACCAGGGCAGCGACCAGAACTACCAGCTGCCGCTGCGCTGGTCTGCCAGCGGTACGGCGGAAAGCGACTGGCTCATTCCCGCCGACGCCAAGCAGGGCGAGTACAGCGTGACGATGGCGGGCCGCCCGTCCGGCAATTTCCGCGTGGAAGCGTTCCGCGTGCCTACCATGAAAGCCGTGCTGCAGGGTCCGAAAGCGCCCGCCGTGCAGGTGAAACAGCTGGCCCTGGATGCGCAAATCACGTATCTGGCGGGCGGCGCCGCCACGAATGCGCCCGTCAAGCTGCGCACGGTGCTGCAGGACAAGAGCGTGACTTTTCCCGATTATCCCGATGTCAGCTTCAGCAATGGCGACGTGAAGGAAGGCCTGGTGAAACAGGGCACGGGCTATGACGACGATGAGGGCGAATGGCAGGATGAAGGCAATGGCGGGCGTGCCGGCCCCGGTGCCACGGCCGCGCGCACGCAAAGCTTGACCCTGGATAAGGCGGGTGGCGCGCGCATCGTCATCGACCAGCTGCCGCAGCTGTCCGCGCCGCGCGACCTGGTGGCGGAAATGGCTTTCCAGGATGCGAATGGCGAGACAGCTTCCGTGGCCACGCGCGTGCCGCTGTGGCCATCGAATGTTGTGATCGGTATCAAGCCCGACGCCTGGGCCTTGAGCAAGGATGCCTTCAAGTTCACGGTCGCCGTGCTGGGCACCAATGGCAAGCCCGTGGCAAATGCGGCCGTGGCTGTCGACTTCTTCCAGCGCAACAGTTATGCGCACCGTCGCCGCCTGATCGGTGGCTTCTATGCGTATGAAAACAGCAGCGAAATCGTCAAGCTGGGTTCCGCCTGCACTGGCAAGACGGACAACAAGGGCTTGCTGGTCTGCGACGTGAAGGCCCCGGCCAGCGGCAATCTGATTCTGCGCGCCCGCACGCAGGATGCGTCCGGCAACGCGGCAGTCGCCAATCGCGAAACCTGGGTGGCCGGCAGCGGCGACTGGTGGTTCAACGCCAGCGACAATGACCGCATCGACGTCTTGCCTGAAAAGAAACGCTATGAACCGGGCCAGGAAGCGAGCTTGCAAGTGCGCATGCCGTTCCGTTCGGGCACAGCGCTGATCACGGTCGAGCGCGAAGGCATCCTCGACACCTATGTGCGCCAGCTCAATGGCCGGGAACCGGTGGTGAATATCCCGGTCAAACCGAACTACGCGCCAAATGTGTATGTCTCCGTGTTTGTCGTGCGGGGCAGGGTGGATGGCGTGCAGCCGACGGCCTCGGTCGACCTGGGCAAGCCAGCTTACAAGATGGGCATCGCGCCCCTGAACGTGGGGTGGCAGGCGCATGAGCTGAACGTCATGGTCGTGTCAGACAAGGAAGTGTATAAAACGCGCGACAAGGCTGACGTATCCGTGCGCGTGCGCCGCGCCGACGGTAAAGCCTTGCCGGCCGGCGCGGAAGTGGCGCTGGCGGCCGTCGACACGGGGCTGTTGGAACTGATGCCCAACGATAGCTGGAAGCTGTTAGATACCATGATGGCGCAGCGCAGCCTGCAGGTGGAAACGGCGACGGCGCAGATGCAGGTGATCGGCAAGCGTCACTTCGGCCGCAAGGCGTTTCCGGCAGGCGGTGGCGGCGGCAAGGGCGCCAGCCGCGAACTGTTCGACACCCTGCTGTTCTGGAAGGGCACCGTCAAGCTCGATGCCAAGGGTGAAGCTACGGTGCAAGTGCCACTCAACGACTCGCTGACGGCGTTCCGCATCGTCGCCATCGCCAGCGCGGGCAAGGAACTGTTCGGCACGGGCAGCACGGATATCCGCAGCTCGCAAGACCTGATCCTGATGTCGGGCTTGCCGACCCTCGTGCGCGAAGGCGACCAGTTGCGCGCAGGATTCACCGTGCGCAACACCTCGGCTGCGCCCCTGAGCGTGGACCTCAACGCCACTGCGGCTGGCAAGGCGCTGCCGCGCCAGAGCTTGACCCTGGCGGCGGGCGAAGCGCGCGAAGTGGGCTGGGATTACCAGGTGCCGCTGGGCGCGCAAACTGTCGTGTGGGAGATCAGCGCGAAAGCGGGCAGCGGGCTTGGCAACACCTCCGATAAACTCAAAATCACGCAAAAAGTGGGCCAGGCCACGCCCGTGCGCACCTACCAGGCTACCTTGCTGCAGGTAGAGAAGCCGGTGAATATGTCCGTGCAAATGCCGGCCGGCGCCTTGCCGGGCCGGGGCGGCATCCAGACCAGCTTTGTCGCCAAGCTGGGCGGCGAGCTGCCCGGCGTGCGCGAGTACATGGCTGCCTACCCCTACACCTGCTTCGAGCAGAACACGTCGAAAGCCATCGCCCTGCAAGACCAGGACGCGTGGAACAAGCTGGCCGGCAGCTTGCCCGCCTACCTGGACAGCGATGGCATGCTGAAATATTTCCCCATCATGGAGCAGGGCAGCGACAGCCTGACGGCGTATGTGCTGTCGGCAAGCAGGGAAGCGGGCTATGCGATTCCCGAGCAGACGAAGAACCGCATGGAAGAAGCCTTGACGGCCTTCGTGCAGGGTCGCATCGTGCGCCGCTCCGCGCTGGCCACGACCGACCTGGCCGTGCGCAAGCTGGCCGCGCTGGAAGCGCTGTCGCGTTCCAACAAAGTGCCACCCGATGCCCTGGAGAGCATCAGCATCAGCCCGAACCTGTGGCCCACTTCCGCCGTCATCGACTGGAGCTTGTTGCTGCAACGCACACCGAGCCTGGCGCGCCGCGATGCGCTGCTGGCCGAGGCGCAGCAGATTTTGCGCAGCCGTCTGAACTTCCAGGGCACGACCATGGGCTTTTCCACCGAGCGCAAGGATAACTGGTGGTGGCTGATGGTCTCCGGCGACGTCAACGCCAACCGATTGCTGCTGGCCGTGATGGACGACCCGGCGTGGAAGGACGATATCGGCCGCCTGGTGCGCGGCAGCATGGGCCGCCAGAAAAAGGGCCGCTGGGATACCACGGTGGCCAACGCCTGGGGTACCCTGGCCATCGCCAAATTCTCGGCCAAGTTCGAGTCCACGCCCGTGACGGGGGCCAGCGCCGTGAAGCTGGGCGGCGATACGCAAGCGCTCGTGTGGAATGGCGCGGCGAAAGTCGGTCCCGTGCTGCAGGCGTGGCCGAAGGGCACGGACACCCTGGGCCTGGCGCACAGCGGTTCGGGCAAGCCTTGGGCCACCGTGCAAAGCCTGGCGGCCATCCCGCTCAAGGCGCCCGTGTCGAGCGGTTACACGATCAAGAAAACCATTACCCCAGTGGAACAGAAGACGACAGGCCAATGGTCACGCGGCGATGTCTACCGCGTGCGACTGGACTTGTCGGCGCAGGCGGACATGAGCTGGGTGGTGGTCGACGACCCGATTCCCGCGAGTGCCACGGTGCTGGGCAATGGCCTGGGCCGGGATTCGCAGTTGATGACGGCCGGCGAAAAATCCACGGGCTGGGTCTGGCCTACCTTCGAGGAGCGGGCGTTTGATGCTTTCCGCGCCTATTACGCGTTTGTGCCGAAGGGTAACTGGAGCGTGGAATACACGGTGCGCCTGAACAACGCGGGTGACTTCAGCCTGCCCGCCACGCGCATCGAAGCCATGTATTCGCCCGAAATGTTTGGCGAGTCGCCGAACGCGAATGTGAAGGTGGGGCAGTGAAGAAGTTGATATTTGTCATGGGTTGCGTGCTGGCTGGCCCGGTATTCGCGCAAGCGGTGCTGACGCCGGCCCAGGTGCAAGCCGCCTACCGCAGCTCGGAAGCGCAGCTGCTGGACCGCAGCGGCGCGCCTCTGCAATCCTTGCGCTTGGATATGAAAGTGCGGCGCTTGCCATGGGTGCCGCTGGCCGATATTTCTCCCGCCGTGCAGCAGGCCGTGCTGCTGGCGGAAGACCAGCGCTTCATGCGCCATGGCGGCGTGGATGTGTCCGCGCTGGCCACGGCCGCCTGGGACAATCTGTTTTCAAAAAAGCCCCGGGGCGCCTCGACCATCACCATGCAGCTGGCGGGCCAGCTCGACGCGGACTTGCAGGCTCAAGCGGGCGGACGCAGCCTGCGCCAGAAATGGGACCAGATGCGTGCCGCCCAGGCCATCGAAGACAGCTGGAGCAAGGCGCAGATTTTCGAAGCTTACCTGAATCTCGTCTCGTTTCGCGGCGAGCTGCAGGGCATCGCGTCCGCCTCGTACAGCCTGTTCGGCAAGGCGCCGTCCGGCCTGAACCAGACGGATGCCATCATCCTGGCCAGCCTGGTGCGCTCGCCGAACGCGCCGCCGGCCACTGTCACGCGCCGTGCCTGCGCGCTGGCGAAGGAATGGCGCATGGACAGCAGTTGCCAGCTGATCGGCCAGCGCGTGCAGACGGCCTTGCAGCGCAATGCGCTGGTCGCGCAGCTGGCGCCCGCGCCGCAAGTGGCGCAGCAACTGCTGAAACAGCCGGGCGCGCAAGTCGCCAGTACCCTCGACGGCCCCTTGCAGCGCTTCGCGCAGGAAAATCTGCGTCAGCAACTGGCATCCTTGCGCGAGCGCAATGTCAACGATGGCGCCATCATCGTGCTCGACAACCGTAGCGGAGAAATCCTTGCCTATGTCGGCAATGCGGGCGGCAGCCATGTCGATGGCGTGGCGGCCCTGCGCCAGGCCGGTTCCACCCTGAAACCATTTTTATATGAACTGGCCATCGAACGCCGTTTGATGACGGCCGCCTCCGTCATGGACGATTCGCCGCTGGATGTCGCCACGGCGTCGGGCATGTATGCGCCGCAAAACTACGACCGCAATTTCAAGGGTTACGTCAGCGCCCGCACCAGCCTGGCCAGTTCCCTCAACATTCCCGCCGTGCGCACGGTGCTGCTGACGGGCCAGGACGGCTTCTACAATCGCCTGAAGGAAGTGGGCCTGTCCAGCCTGACGGAACCGGCCGAATACTACGGCCCCTCGCTGGCGCTGGGCTCGTCGGAAGTAACCCTGCTGGAACTGGCCAATGCCTACCGCGCGCTGGCGAATGGCGGGCTGTACAGCACTGCCAGCCTGCAGCCGGGGCTGGCTGGCAAGGATAGGCGCCGCGTGATGGAGCCGGGCGCCGCCTTCATCGTCGGCGATATCCTGGCCGACCGCGCCGCGCGCAGCATGACCTTCGGCTTGCGCAACGAGCTGGGAACGAATTTCTGGAGCGCCGTCAAGACGGGCACGAGCAAGGACATGCGCGACAACTGGTGCATGGGCTACTCGGAACGCTACACGGTGGGCGTGTGGGTGGGTAACTTCGACGGCAAGCCCATGTGGGACGTGTCGGGCGTGACGGGCGCCGCGCCCGTGTGGCGCGACGTGATGGATTACCTGCACAAGAACGTCCCCAGCCATGCACCGAAAGCGCCGCCCGGCGTGTTGCAGCAGATGGTTGCGTACCAGCCCGCGCTGGAAGCGCCGCGCCGCGAATGGTTTATCGCTGGTACGGAAAGCCCCGTCATCGCCGTGCTGGGCGACACCGTGAAGCCAGCTGCCATCGTGTATCCAGCCGAGGACAGCATCCTTGCCATCGACCCCGACATCCCGCCCGCCCTGCAGCGCGTATTCTTTCAGGCGCAAGGCAGCCACGCTTTGCGCTGGGTACTCGACGGCAAGGACATGGGCGCGGCGCTTGACAGCATCAGCTGGCGCCCCGTGCCGGGCAAGCACGCGCTGGCCCTCGTCGATGATGCCGGCAAGACGGTGGCAAGGGTGGCGTTCCAGGTGCGGGGGAGTGCGCAGGCGCAGCGGGATTAATTCTGACGGCATTGCCGCTGTCATTCACCTGTCCTGCTGTTTGAATCATGCCCGTTGATGCATTGGTCAGAAAAGTGTGGTGCAGCGCCTGTCATGGATGCTGTCTTTGTTGGGAAAGTATGTGGAATGTCAAAGTGGAAATATCGGAAAAATACGTAGGTGAACGGCTTCCAAGAAAAGTTAGCAAAAAATATTTACATTTCCATTGGGAAAGTATATTCTCACTGTCTTCTGGTCCAAGACCGCTAGATTTTCCGCATTCCTATGTCGATGAATAATGAAGTCGAATCTCCCTTATTTCGGTCGGAAGTTGTTGCCTCGTCAAATCAACAATGGTTGGGCGCCATTCGATTGGCGCAGCCTTTATCCAACTGGTTAATTGCAACTTTTTCGATCATGATTGCAAGTGCATTGATTATTTTTGTTGTGACGGGGAGCGTGACAAAAAAAGCACGTACGGCTGGGATATTGGTTCCGGATACGGGAAGTCTTGGAATTCATGCACCCAATGAAGGTATTTTAATTCGAAGCCTGGTGCGTGAAGGAGAACGAGTATCCGCTGGCCAGACATTGTTCGAATTATCGACGGAGCGTCAAAGTAGCAATGGTGAGTTGACGGTATTAATCGCTCAACAATTGGCCAGCAGGCGGCAAAGCCTTGATTCTGAACAACGCGTGCGTATTGCACAGCATGATGATAAAAAAGCGGAAATTGTTGTACGCTTGAAAAATCAGGAAACAGAGATGGTGCAGCTAGCACAGGAAATCGATCTGGCAAAGCGGCGTTATAGTTTGTCGCAAGAAAGTTTAAAAAAATACGAAACCTTGCAGGCAAATGGCTACGTTTCTCCAGCACAAACCCAGCAAAAGCAGGAAGATCTCATTGATCTGGGTGTGCGCGTCTCCGGCCTGACCAGAACCCGTCTCCAGTTGCAGGCAAACCGCCTCAACCTCGAGGCTGAGCTGGCGGCCTTGTCGAATACCTTGTCCACCGATCTTGCTCAACTGCAAAGGGCGCAGGCCGTATTAAAGCAAGAGGTTGCGGAGAACAGCAACCGCAAGGCGAGTCTGATCACTGCGCCGCAGCCAGGTACCATTACGACCATCACCTATCAACCGGGCCAGGCTGTCAATGCCGGCCAGGCGCTGGCAACCTTGATTCCACAAGCAACATCGCTTGCCTCCGGACCTAGCTTGCAGCAGCAGGGCCCCGTCCTGGAAGTGCACCTGTATGCGCCGAGCCGTACCGCAGGGTTCGTGGCGATTGGACAGCTTGTGCAGATTCGCTATCAAGCCTATCCCTATCAAAAGTTTGGATTGCAGCGCGGCATCGTGACTGATGTGAGCAAGACGCCGTTTGCGCCTACCGAATTGCCACAGAATATTGCCAGCACCATCCTCTCCAATGCCCAGCAAAACATTGCTGGATTTAATGGCAATGAAGCGTTATATCGCATCAAGGTCAAGCTCGAGCGCCAGACGATAGACGCTTATGGGAAAGTGCAGGCACTCAAGCCAGGAATGACGCTGGAAGCTGACGTAATACAGGACAGGCGAAAAATCTGGGAATGGATTGCGGAACCATTGCTGGCCATGACGAGTTAGGCCGCCGTCATGGGGCGTCACCAATGTTGTTTTAATCATCTCGGCTGTCGCGCATTGGCGCGATAGCAAGTGTTAGTAGGGAGCAGAACGAACGGGACATAGTCCCATCCGCTCTGCTTTTGCTAAGAGCCGGTCAGCGTGTGACAGCACGCTGACCGGCGGTATCAAACCATCTTTCCGGATGGTCAACTCAACCTTGAAATAGGATAACAAAAATGCGCATGATTGTACTAAAAGAATTGGCTGTGGTAGCGGGCGGCGGCGACGGCTGCACCTTGGTGCCGGACGCACCGTTTGGCTATGATTTCCGGAGCGCCTGTGATCGGCACGATGATAACTATTCCGCTGGTTCCCTGGTAAGCCGTGTAGACGCTGACGCCATGTTCAAGGCGGATATGCACAATATTTGCGCCACAAATTATAACGATTCGTTTGGTTGCAATGTTATGGCGGAAATTTATGGTGCCGGCGTATCCCTTTTTGGTGGTGCCTTTTACGAGGGTAATGGTGGATCGAGTGGCGGATCGAATGGCGGCATCACCGGTTCTAAATATCTTTCTGAAATAATTAATGATGAAATGTAATTAGTGTTGGTGGCATGGGGGAAGAGGGCGCGCGGAAAATATCGGTCCTTTTTCTTCATGCTGAAAAATAAATTGTAGATATAGTATTGCGGGGGTCATTTGCGGAAATTTTACTGTATTTTTCTTTTTTTGGGGTTTTGGATAATGATGTTGCCAGGGCATGCTGCCGAGAAAATAGTAGGTGCCGCAGAAAATACAGTCAATGTCAGGCCATTGGATTTTAGATTTATGAAAGAGCCACCTAATCGGAAGATAAAGAACAGGGTGGATCTTTCTGCGATTAAGACTGCCGAAGATTTGGCTGTGGTGAAAGAGGCTATTAACGCAGTGATGGACTTTTTCCAGGTTTATAGCCAGGTTCGAGCAACCCCGTCATCATTTTTCGCGCTTGCTACCAGTAACGGGATCAAGCATATGCGATTTCCTCCGAAAATAGATAACCTAAATTATTATATATCGAAAAAAATGTGGAATTGGGTGGTGCACGATCCCCAAACTATTTTCTTGACCGTGGATTTTCGCGGCATGCCGCCTGACACCGGCGTTCATCGCGATACTTTTGTATTTGTGAAGAGGGATGGTGTATGGTTGTTTGATCGTCATGATCTCTAGCAATGAATGTTCGCCAGCATAGGGCCATCTTTGCCGGCATCGCCAGGCTGATTCATTAATCGTGGCGCCAGGCAGCGTATTTTTCATCCCATTCGCTACACTGGTTTGCGAGGAAGGCTGCTTATCGACGTGGCCAGGCGCCACGCGTCTTTTTTCGGGCTTGTATACGGCAAGCCCTGTTCCTCATTATCCAATTTATGCAAACTGTCTTACAAACGGAGTCCAGCGAATGTGGTCTGGCATGCCTTGCCATGGTCGCCAGCCATTATGGTCGTCATACCGACCTGGCCGAATTGCGCCGCCGCTTTCCCATCAGCCTGAAAGGGGTCACGCTGGAGCAGCTCATGCGTCATGCCGCATCGATGCAGTTGGCGGCGCGTCCGCTACGTCTCGAACTCGATGAGTTGTCGAAGCTGCAAATGCCCTGTATTTTGCATTGGAACCTCAATCACTTCGTTGTCCTGAAAAAAGTCAGCAAGACGTGGCGCGGCGTGACCATGGTGACGCTACTCGATCCTGCCATCGGCGAAACCCGTTTACCGCTGGGCGTCGTCTCGAAGCACTTCACGGGGGTGGCCATGGAGCTTGCGCCGAACGCGGATTTTGTCGTGGCCGATGAACGCCGCAAAGTGGCCATACGCGACCTGACCGGTCATGTGCTGGGACTGCGCCGTGCGCTGGTACAGATACTGGCGCTTGCGCTTGCCTTGGAAGTCTTTGCGATTGCTTCCCCTTTGTTCAACCAGTTCGTCATTGACGAAGTGATCGTCAGCGGAGATCAGGACTTGCTGAAGGTGCTGGTGTGTGGTTTTGCGTTGTTGATTGTGACGCAGACGGCGATCGGCCTGGCGCGTAGCTGGTTCTTGATGCGCTGGAGCATGGATATAGGGCTGCAATGGTCGGTACGTATCTTTGCCCATCTGACACGCCTGCCGTTGTCCTTCTTCGAGAAGCGGCATCTGGGCGACGTCGTTTCGCGCTTTGGTAGTATCGCCTCAATACAGGGGACACTGACCAGCCTGTTTGTTGAAAGTGCGCTAGATGGGTTGATGGCCATGCTGGCCTTGGGCATGATGTTCATGTACAGCCCCAAGTTATCGTTCCTGGTGTTGGCTGCCGTCCTGCTATATGCGTTGCTGCGTTGGGCCTTTTATCAGCCGTTGCGCGAGGCATCCCAGGAACGCTTGATCTTGTCGGCAAAAGAAAGCAGTCACTTCCTGGAAACCATTCGTGCCATCATGCCGTTGAAACTATTCGGGCAGGAAGCGGAGCGGCGTGTACGCTGGCAAAACTTGAAGCAGGATGTGATCAATCGTGACGTCAAGACGCAGAAACTGAGTATTCTGTTCAAGATAAGCAGCACCACCATCTTCAGCGTGCAGGGGCTGGCCTTGTTCTATGTCGGGGCCGAACTGGTCATGAAAAATGCGCTGACGATAGGTATGCTGATGGCGTTTTCCAGCTACGCGGGAACCTTTTCCTCCCGGCTGTTCAGTCTGGTCGACTTGCTGGTCAACTTGAAGATGCTGAGTTTGCATGCCGAGCGTTTGGCCGACATTGTGCTTGAACCAGTCGAAGCGCTGCATGAGCAGGAAACGGATTTGCATCGTTTTGATTGCAGCCTGACCCTGAAGAATATCCGCTTTCGCTATGCGGAAGGCGAGCCCTGGATACTCAATGGCATCGATTTGCATATCCCCGCCGGCCAGAGCCTGGCCCTGGTCGGTCCCAGTGGCAGCGGCAAGACGACCTTATGCAAGATTATTCTCGGCTTGTTGGCACCCAGCGAGGGGGAAGTCTTGATCGACAATGTTCCCATTACACAGATCGGGCTGCGTGCATACCGTCAACTAGTGGGCACGGTGATGCAGGACGATGTGTTACTGGCCGGATCGCTACAAGACAATATCGCGTTCTTTGATGCCCGCGCCGAACGCGACGTCGTGGAGCGCTGCGCAAGACAGGCGGCAGTCCATGATGAAATTGCGCAGATGCCGATGGGTTATCAGACCCTGGTCGGAGACATGGGAAGCAGCCTGTCTGGCGGGCAGAAACAGCGCATATTGCTGGCCAGGGCCCTGTATAAGCAGCCGCGCATCTTGGCGCTTGACGAGGCAACCAGCCATCTGGACATGAATAATGAACGCAAGGTCAACCAGGTACTGAGCCAGCTGAGGCTCACGCGCATCATGGTGGCGCACCGCCGTGAAACTATCGACGCTGCCGAACGCGTCGTTGGATTGCAGGCAGGCAAGGTCGTGGAGTTGCGTCCAGCACAGCCTCAGGCCGCCGCATGATCATGACGGAAGGGGCTGCCGGGCAGCAGGCGGGGGAGCGGTGGACTGGCTTCCCCAGATATCGTCAAGGCGCGCTGATGATCTTCGTCAGCGCAATGCGATACGCCGGCTGCACATCGCCATCCTTGTCCAGCTTGTCCGTCATGATCACGCCGTAGCCTTGCGCGTACCACACGTATTCGCCGCTTTTGCCTTTGCTTTTGCCACCGACGTCACGCAGTTCGAACTTGCAGGCGTCGGGGAAGCGGCGCCCGCCCAGCTCCAGGCGTTCCCAGCCCAGGAAGGTGATGGAGAAATCGCGTTTATCCGTGCGCGTGGAGGTGGTGATTTTGTCGGACAGGCCCGCCAGCGGGTAGTGGGTGCTCGTTTGCGTGTCCGTGAATTGCACGCGCACTTCCTGGCCGGGGCGCATGTTGGCGGGAATAGCCGACTGCGGCGTGTACACGTTCTTGCTGCGCACGCTGCCGTCTTCGTTGTAGTGCACCATGCCAGTCAGGAATACCTGGCCGTCGCGGATGTCCTGGTAGGACGTGGCCAGCAGGACGCCGCCGTCGAGGATCAGCTGCGTGCCCTTGAGCTTCTTGCCCTCGAAGGTTTCCTCGACGTTGACTTGCGCGTCGCCATTATTCTTGCTGAACTTGATGCCCGTCGTCAGTTCCATGCACTCGCCCACCGTGGGCGCCGCCTGTACACTCGCTGCGGCCAGTACGCCTGCCGCTACCATCGTTTGCCATGCTGCTTTCATTGTTTTCCTGGCTATCTTGTAAAGGCGCGATGATAGCGTGCCTGGAAGCAACGTGGCGCAGCGCTGGAAGTGGGACTTAGCGGGCCGGTGCTACCGGTGTCGCTGGTGGCGATGTGGCCGCTGCGCTGGCTGCCGGGGTGTCCGGCGTGGCTGTGGGCTTGTTACGCCGCGTGCGCTTGTCGGTGCGCGCTTTGGCTGGCTTGGCGTCGTGCACCAGCTTGCCTTTGTTGTCGAGCTTGTCGGACTGGTCCGATTTCTGGCCCGGATCATTCGGATTGTTGGTGTGGTTGCCCGTCTGGTTCAGATTCGTTGTCGACTGGGCTTGTACCCAGGCGCCGCCGACGGTCATCAGGGTGGCGGCCAGCAAGAGAGCGGCGGTTTTCATGGCAGTGTCCTGTGCAAGTGTTGATGTGAGCTGGCATTGTCACACAGGAGTCCGCCGGCACGGGTAGGACGCCGCCCCATGGTTGTGTCGGCTACTTGCTACTGATTATCGGAATTGCTCCGTCGAGATATCAAATCGCTTGAGCTTGTCGTACAGGGTTTTCTTCGGGATATTCAAGGCAGCAGCTGCATCGATGACGTTTCCATTGTGGCGGCGCAAGGCTTCTTCGATGATGGAAATCTCGAAGGTGTCGACTTGCTCGGCCAGCGAGGCTTCGCGGCAGCCGGCCGGGCTCAAGGTGTCGTCGAGCAAGCCCAGCACGAAGCGGTCGGCCACATTGTGCAGCTCGCGCACATTGCCGGCCCAGCGCTGCGCCATCAGGGATGCGATCAGCTCGCCGCTGACGAGGGCGGCCGGCTGGCCATAGCGCAGCGCCGCCTGCAACACGAAAAACTCGAACAGCAGGGGGATATCCTCGCGCCGGTTGCGCAGCGCCGGCAAGGTCAGGCTGGCCACGTTCAGGCGGTAATACAGGTCGGGGCGGAACTTGCCCTGTTCCGCCAGCACATTCAAGTCTTCCTTGGCGGCGGCAATCACGCGGAAATTGACGGAAATCAATTTATTCGACCCGAGGCGCTCGACTTGCCGTTCCTGCAGCACGCGCAGCAGCTTGACTTGCAGGGCCAGCGGCATGCTTTCGATTTCGTCCAGGAACAGGGTGCCGCCGTTCGCGTATTCGATCTTGCCGATGCGCTGGCGCTGCGCGCCCGTAAATGCCCCTTCCTCGTGGCCAAACAATTCCGATTCAAAAATCGATTCGGGCAGCGCGCCGCAGTTGATCGCCACGAAAGGGTGGTCGCGCCGCTCGCTGAAGTCGTGCAGGCAGCGGGCGATCAGTTCCTTGCCCGTGCCCGTTTCGCCCAGGATGATGATGTCGGCCGACTTCGGCGCCAGGTTCAGCACCAGCTGGCGCACCTTGGCCATGGCCGCGCTGCGGCCCACGATGCGCGCCTCGATGCCGACCCGCTGCTCGAGCTGGCGGCGCAAGTTCATGTTTTCCAGCACCAGATGGCGCTTGTCGAGCGCACGGCGGCACACTTCCACCAGCAGGTCGGCGGAAAACGGTTTTTCGATGAAGTCGTAGGCGCCACGGCGCATGGCACCCACGGCCATCGACACGTCGCCATGGCCCGTGACGAGGATGACGGGCAGGCTGGCATCCTGCGCCACGGCGATATCGAGCAGTTTCAAGCCATCCATGCCGGGCAGCTTGATATCGCTCAATAGAATGCCCGCAAATTCGGGCACCAGGTAGGGCAGCGCTTCCTCGGCCGTGGCGACGGCCGTCACTTGCAGCCCTGCCAGTTCCAGCGATTGCCGGGCGCCCTTGCGCACGACGGCATCGTCTTCCACCAGCAGCACTTGCATGCCTTCAAAATTATTCTCGTGCATCAGATGTTTCCTTCGTCTCTCTCCCCCGGGGCGCAGCAGAGGGTGATGGTAAATTGCGCGCCGCCCCCTTCCTGCGCGCTGCGGTTGCGCACGGCCAGTGCGCTGCCGGCCGCGCGCAGTATGCCTGCACTGATCGACAATCCCAAGCCCAGCCCGTGTTCCTTGGTGGTATAAAAAGGGTCGAAGATCTTGTCGAGCGAGGCCAGCGGGATGCCGGGGCCATTATCGGTGATATGCAGCACGGCGAGGTCGCCTTCGCGGCGCACCTGGAACCAGATCTGCACGGGCTCGCTTTCCGGCACGGCATCCATGGCGTTGGTGATCAGGTTGGTAAACACCTGCTCCAGGCCGATGGCGTTGCACAGCACGATGAGGTCGTCTTCAAGCCAGCTTTCATGCAGGGTCAGGCGTTGCGAATGCTTGCGCGTGCGGATTTGCAGCATGGTTTGCGCAAACGCCTGGCGTACGCTGACGGGTTTTCGCGCATCGTCGCTGCGCCGCGCAAAGCCCTTCAGTTGCGATGTGACATAGCCGAGGCGCTTGACGAGGTCGGAAATGGTGGACAGATTATCCAGCGCATCGTCGATGCGACCGCGTGCCAAAAAGACTTTGGCATTGTCGGAAAAGGTTTGCAGGGCGGCCAGCGGCTGGTTCAGCTCGTGCGTGACGCCGGCCGCCATTTGGCCGATGGCCGCCAGCTTGCCGCTTTGCACCAGTTCCGCCTGGGCATAGCGCAGGGTCTGTTCGGCCCGCTCGCGTTCGGCCACTTCCGCCTGCAGGCGGCTATTCGCATGCACCAGATCGGCCGTGCGCTGCTCGACCTTGATTTCCAGCTGTTCATAGGCGCGCGCCAAGGTCTGTTGCGCATTGAGCTTGTCGGCAATGCGGCGCCGGCGCTGGCGCGCATACATCAGCCCCAGCAGCAGCAAGGCCCAGCCCAGCGCGGCGGCGATGGCTGCGTTGCGCGCCGCCTCGTCGACCTGGTCGAGTTCGGCCAGCACGGTGATTTGCCATTGCAGCGGACCCAGCGAGCGGTTCACGGCCAGGTAGTCAGCGCTGCCGGACAAGGCCGGCGTGTCGCCCGACTGCTGGCGCTCCAGGGTCATGACGCTGGCGCCATCGGCGAACTGGCGCCGCAGCCGGTGTGGCAGGATGGGCAGGTTTTCCTGCAGGAACTGCCGTTGTTCGCTGATATCGTTCTTGGCGGCCGGCGACAGCGGCGCCAGGGTCTTGAACTTGAAGGCTTGCGTGGTGGCCAGGATGATCACGCCATTCGCATCCTTGACCCAGATCTGTTCGCCCGCGCCCGGTGTGCGCCACGATTGCTCGATCCAGTCCAGGTTGACCTTGGCGGCGACGATGCCGATGATGCGCCCGTTGCGCTGCACGGGTTGGGAAATGAAATAGCCAGCCTCAAAGGTGGAGAAACCGATGCCGTAGAAGCGGCCGATGCCGCCCGCGAACGCATCCTTGAAGTAGGGCCGGAAACCATAGTTGACGCCCACGTAGGAACTGCGGTCTTGCCAGTTGCTCGACGCCAGGGTCGTGCCCTTGTCGTCGAGCACGTAGACGGCAAAGGCGCCCGCGCGGCGGTTCATGTCGACCAGGTAGGCGTTGATCTGCGTGACTTTGTCGGCGCTGGGCTGCTCCAGCAGTTGCGCCACGGCATCGCTCTGGGCCACGGCCAGGGGCAGGAATTCGTACTTGTTGAGGGCGCCGCCGATGGACGCGGCATACAATTCCGCGCGCGAGTCGAGCGTGCGGTGCAATTCATCGAGCTGGCGCTGCTTGACCCAGGCATACGACGCCCATGTCAGCATGACCAGTGAACCCGCGGCCAGCAGGGGGGCGAGCGCGGGTCTCAGGGGCCATTTGCCGAATGCCATGGTGCTCCGTGTGTCGGGTTGATCTTGCGTGCGCCGCAAAGTATGAATGGTAGTGTACGGCGGGATTCACCCGAACGGGTGAATCCTGATTTACGAATGACATGCAAATTTGCAGTGTCTGACAAAACCGTAGCGAGCGGAAGGAAGAGGTGGCCGAGAAGCGGAACCGTACTCTAATACGGTGAGCATCGCAGGCCGCCTATACCGACGCGCAGTAGGTTTGGTCAGACACCACTAATCAGCGGTGCTCGCCATCGTCTCCGCATTGTGATGACGTTGCTGCTCTTCCATCACCATCTCGCCCAGCATGCGCTTGAGGCGGTTGAACTCCGGGTCGCTCGGGTCGCGCGGGCGGGGCAGGTCGATCGCCACGTCGCGCTTGATGGTGCCGGGACGGTAGGTCATGACGATGGTGCGGTCGGCCAGGTAGATCGATTCCTCGATCGAGTGCGTGACGAAGACGATGGTGGTGCCGAAGACTTTCCAGATTTTCAGCAATTCATCTTGCAAGTTACGCCGCGTCAAGGCGTCCAGCGCGCCGAACGGTTCATCCATCAGCATGATGGGCGAATCGAGGGCCAGCACGCGGGCAATGGCCACGCGCTGGCGCATGCCGCCGGACAAGTCTTTCGGGTAGCGGGCACGGAATTCCGTCAAGCCCAGCATGCTCAGCAGCATGTCGACCCGTTCGCGGATTTCGGCCGGCGTCTTGCCGGCGATTTCCAGGCCGAAGGCGATATTGCTCTCAATAGTCATCCATGGGAACAGCGCGTATTCCTGGAACACCATGCCGCGGTCGGGACCGGGCTCGGTGATCAGCTTGCCGCCGGCCAGGATCTGGCCCGAGGTCGGCTGCGAAAAGCCGGCGATGGCGTTCAAGAGGGTCGACTTGCCGCAGCCGGACGGCCCCAGCAGGCAGATGAACTCGCCGCTGGCGATTTCCAGGTTGATATCCTTCAGGGCGATGACGTCGGCGCCGCCCGTAGTGAAGATCTTATTGACTGCATTGATATTGATCGTGGTCATGGCCGTTCCTCTCAGTGTTCCAGGCCGCGGTGCCACTGCAGCAAATGATTATTCAGGGCATTCATGGCCATATCGATGGCCAGACCGAACAGGCCGATGGTAAACATGCCGGCGATAATTTTGTCAGACCAGAAATACTCGCGCGCTTCCAGGATGCGGAAACCGAGGCCGCTGTTGACGGCGATCATTTCCGCCACGATCACGACGATAAAGGCCGTGCCCATGCCGATGCGCGCGCCGGCCAAAATATACGGCGTGGCCGCTGGCAGGATGACGCGGCGGAACATCGTCATCTGGCTGGCGCCCAGGTTGCGTGCGGCGCGAATATAAATGCCGTCGACCTGGCGCACGCCGGCGATGGTATTCATCAGCACGGGGAAGAAGGAACCGATGCTGATCAGGAAGAAGGCGGGCGGGTTGCCCAGGCCGAACCACAGAATCGCCAGCGGAATGTAGGCGATCGGTGGAATCGGGCGCAGCACCTGCACCAGCGGGTCGAACAGTTTATAGATGGTCTTGTTGGTACCCATCAGCAAGCCCAGTGGCAAGGCCAGGCCGGCGCCGATGGCAAAGCCGCCCAGCACGCGCGACAGGCTGGCCCAGGCGTCGTGCGGCAGTTCGCCGGAGAACATCCACACCAGGTAGTTGCCCGCTTCCGGCGTGTACGCTTGCATGGGGATCAGGTATTCATACCACTTCACCAGTACGGCCACGGGCGAGGGCAGGATTTGCGGGTTGATCCAGCCAAACGTCGACAATGCTTGCCAGAACAGCAACGCGACCACGGGCACGATGGCACCGTGCGCGAAGCGTTTCATCATTTGAATATTCATCGTGATACTTTCAGATTAGCGTGGTGCGTAGGATTTCTTGGCTTTTTCCAGCAAGTCCAGCTTGACCCAATCCTGGGCGGCAGGCGCCTTGGCCATGCGGCCCACGCCGAATTTCACCATGTAGTCGGTGGTCAGCTGTACGTGGCTCTGGGTGATGTCTTCCGTGAAGATGGCGTTGTCGATGGCATCGCGGTAATCCTCGGACGTGATCTGGTTCTTGAACATCGATTCGCGCACGTATTTTTCTGCCAGTTTCGGGTCGGCCAGGAAGGCGCGGGTGGCGGCGACGAAGCAATCCATGAAGCGCTGGGCCACGGCCGGCTTTTCCTTGTACATTTTTTCCGTCATCACGAGCGCGCGCACGGGCTCGCCCAGCGGCGTGTCATACGGCTTGATGATGGCCGCGCCGTATTTCTTGTGGATCGCCTGGGTCGAGTACGGCTCGGACTGGCTCATGACGTCGATATCGCGGGTCAAGAGAGCCTGGTTCAGGTCCGGGTAGCCCATGTACAGGATCTGTACGTCCTTGCCCGGCTTGTCGGACCAGGTCAGCTTGGCCTTGGTGAGTTCGGCAAACAGCAGGATTTCCTGTGGGCCACCGCGCGTGACGCCGACTTTCTTGCCTTTCAGGTCGGCAATGCCCTTGATGTTCAGGTCGGGACGCCCGACGATTTGCACGCCGCCCTTGGCGAAACCGCCCACCAGGTACACGGGCAAGCCCGTGGCGCGGCCCGTGATGGCCGCTTCCAGCGCGCTGGCGGAGACGTCGATTTCGCCGGCGATCATGGCCGGCACGATGTCGAGGCCCTTGGCGAAGATGCGTTCTTCGATTTTCAGGTCGTACTTAGGCGCGATTTCCTTCATGTAGGCGACGGCGCCGTAATGGGCGAATTTCAGGTTGCCCAGGCGTACGAGGTCGGCCGCATGGACGGCCAGCGGGAATTGCGCGGCCAGTGCGACGGCCACGGCCAGTGCTTTGGTATTCAGGAAGGACGGGATGCGGAAGGTGCGTGCCATGCTGTTGTCTCCAAAAAGTAGATGGTTTTATATAGTGGGTCAGGCTGCCGCTCTGGTGGCGGTTATGAAAATATAAAAGCATCTTCCGTGCCAGTGGAGCGCATTTTGGCGTTTATTGCAAGTGATTGTTTATAAAGGTTTAATTTGATTTTGTTGAAAGTGGGAAATATCGATAGTCCGTCTTTCCGCACGGCGAGGGGAAATGCTGTGCGAATTGCCGCATTTTCGGCGGGTGAATTCCATGCTGGCCGGTGCTGCGCCTGCCGTGGAACCTTCATGGCGTGGCCGACTCCAATCGTAAAAAAACGCGTTGCAAACAGGCTGGCAACGCGTAACTCCCCCCCGTGGAGTAGGGATGGCGCCACGAGTGCGCCTGATTGATCGCCGTCCGGCGGCCTCGTCTGTAGGCTTTACTTCGGCGCCGTGGCGGGCGGCAGGGCGGGCGCGGTGGCGGGATCGGTCAGCGGCGCAGGCGGCGTCGTGCTGCCAGCACCTGTTTCGGGCATGGCTGGCGTGACGGGGGCCGGCATCACTTGTGGCGCAGACGTGGGGTTGGGCGCTATTTCGGGCAGCGGTGCTTCTGCCGGTTTCTTACAGGCGGACAGGGTGACGAGCAAGGCGGCGGCCAACAGGGCTGGCATTTTCATGATGTTTCCTTTGCAAGAGTCGAAGGTTCGCGATGCGGGCGGCGGGGGCCGCGCGCGAAGCTTGAATTTATTGCAATGGAGCTTCTGCTTCTGTTCGCTATTTCACTTTGCGCCATGAATGGGGGCGCAGAGTGGGAGCACAGCGTTTTTTAGATGCCACTTAGATGCCATGAGAGAAATAATTCAATAGGGCAATATTTTTCGCTTTCTTGCTTCTAATGTTCGTTAACGCACAGACCAGTGAGGAGCAGGCTGGCATTCTGTGTGCAGACGCTCAGGATTCGTGGTGTTCTGGTATAAAAATTGCCAAGAACTTAACAATCCGGGCTACCGGCAATCGTTTAAAAGGAGTATTCAAATGCATGCAATGACTCAGTCTCACGTGAAGAGCGAATTAAAGGCAGCGCACCAGGAACTTCGTAGCCCCGAAAAAGGCTCGCAAATGGTAGAACGCGCAGCACCCATCCCCCCGGAACGCATGAATCCCATTTCCATGGCGCCGATCGAGCGCGTGCGTTCGACGTCGGCCACCCTGCGCCGCATCGAAAACATGCAAAAACTGATCGGCGAACTGTCGCTGCACGAGATGCTGGCCGATGAAATCGCCTGGTTCCTCAAGTTTTCGCCATCGGGTGCCCGCAAATACATCCGCGACCTGCGCGAAGCGGGCGTGATCGAACTGGCCCGCTATATCGAAGGTACCGCAACTTATCTGGGCAAGGCAGTGTACCAGCTGACGCCAGACCCTGAGCGCGTGCGCGCCTTCCTGGCCGCTATCGTCCAGCCAAAACGCGAAGGCGCGCCGCCGCGCAAGGACCGTCCCGGCCTGCGCGAGCAAAGCATGGCAGGCAGCGGCCGCCACTTCCACATCCTGGCCGATGACACGCATTACGCCATCCGCGTCAACCGCGGTCCCGTGACGCGCGATCCCCTGGTTGCCGCCCTGTTTGGTGCGCCTCAGCAAAAGGCTGCAGAGTAAACAATATTGCGCCCGAGCGGCCGCGCGGCGGCTGGCGGGCCTGATGCTTGTAGTCTGAATTATCAAAAGCATGTTGAAAGCCGGGTTAAACCCCGGCTTTTGGCGTTGCACCAGGCCCTTTGATCTGCTCTGATTGAAAAGACTGCAAGCATCCCCATGTGGGCTGGAGTGCCCGCCCGTCCCGCTGCGGGTTCATTCGAAGGAGCTTGTCCTTGTCTGCCTACGCCGTCTCCCTTAGCCTTATTGCCCTCGCTGTCCTGAAGCGGGCCGCCGCATGAACCCGCTGCTGTGGATCGCCTTCGTCACGGCCGCCATCGTGTTGTCGCTGTGGTTTCCCCGCTGGCGTTTGAAGCGTGCCCTGGCCAAGCCCTTGCCGCCCGAATGCCTGGCCGTGCTGGAAACGAATATTCCCGTGTATGCGCGCATGCCGGCGCCGCTGCAGGATCAATTGCGCCATCTCGTCGTGCAATTCCTGTACCAGAAGAAATTCGTCGGTTGCGGCGGCCTGGAGATCACGGACGAAATGCGCTACACCATCGCTGGCCAGGCTTGTTTGCTGCTGCTGAATCGCCAGACCCAGGTGTATCCGGAACTCGACACCATCCTCGTGTATCCCACGGAATTCATCGTCACGCGCAATGAAGTGGGGCCGGGCGGCGTGGTGACGCCATCGGCGAATGGTTTATTGGGCGAATCCTGGGGCGATGGCCGCGTGGTGCTGGCCTGGGATCACGTGCAGCGCGGCGCCGCTGACTGGACCGATGGCCACAACGTGGTGCTGCATGAATTTGCCCACCAGCTCGACAGTGAATCTGGCGCGGCGAATGGCGCGCCGTATCTGCCCAGCGTGTCCAGCTACCGCAGCTGGGCCACCGTGCTGTCGCGCGACTTCGACAACCTGCGCCACGACGCCATGCTTCAGCAGCAAAGCGTGATGGACCACTATGGTGCCACGAATCCCGCCGAATTCTTTGCCGTGGCCACGGAAACTTTCTTTGAAAAGCCGTACCAGATGGCCGAGCACCACGAAGAACTGTATGCGCAGTTTTTGCAGTACTACAAGGTCGATCCGCGCGACTGGATGGCGCCGCCAGTGGAAGCCGAACACATGGATTCGCCATTTCCCAACTTTGCCCAGCACTGGTAAGCGGGGACTTCAGCCCAGCAGCCGCTGTTTCAGCGCGGGATAGCTGCTGCGCGACACGGGTATGCCCGTGCTGGTTTGCGTGTCGAGTGCGTATTTGCCGCCCGCCGCGATCTGCAGTCGCTTGAAGCCCAGGCTGTTGACGATGTAGGAGCGGTGCACGCGCAGGAAGTGGGGTGGCAGCAGGGCCATGAGCTTGTCGATAGCCAGGTCGTGAAAGCACTGTTCGCCGCTGCGCAGCACGATATTGCTGTAGTGACCATCGGCCTGCACGTGGTCGATGTCGGCCATGGCGATCCATTCCAGCGCCCCCCGTTTCTTGATGGCCAGCGAGGCCGCTTGCGTGTGCCGCCCGGTATAGCGTTGCAGCGCCTTGTGCAGGCGTTCTCGGCTGAAGGGTTTGGCGACGAAGTCGAGCACGCCAAACTCGAAGGCGGTGATCGAGCGGTCCGCGTGGGCCGAGACGATGATGGTCTGGAACGGGGCGCTGCCGGCCTGGCGCAGCAAGTCGTAGCCATCCGCGCCGTGCAGGTGCAAGTCCAGCAGCAGCAAGTCATAGTCATGCTGCCGCAAGGCGGCTTGCGCCTGTTCCACATTGTCATGCAGCACGACATGGCTGAGGCGCGCGCCGAAATGCGCGCGCACCTCGCGTTCCAGGCCTTGCGCGATCAGCGGTTCATCTTCCAGTATCAACACATTCATGGCGCCGCCGGCAAGGTAAAGGTGAGGCGCCAGCCTGCTGGCTGTTGTTCGCTGGCATAGCGGGCATGATCGCCAAACACGGCGTGCAGGCTGGCGCGGATGTACTGTTCGCCCACGCCGCTACCCGCATGCGGGCGCGCTACGCCTTCCGGCACAATCAGGGTGAGCACGTGCGTTTGCGCATGTTGTGCGATGCGCAGGATAAAGGCCGCGCCCTGGCGGTAGCGGTTGTGGCTGAATGCATTTTCCAGCGCCGTCAGTAACAGCGCGGGCGGCACGGTGATGCCTGCCGCCTCGCCATCGAGCTGCAAACGGCACGGCTGCTGCAGCCGCGTGCCCATGATGCTCAGGTAATTCTCGCACAGGGCCAGTTCCTGCGTCAGGGCAATGCTGGGTTGCTGCGCAAACTCGTTGAGCATGCGCAATTCGGCGCCCAGCGCCTCGATGAAGTTTTCGGCCGCCTGCGGCGATTGCGCATTGAGTTCGCTGATCAGGCTGAGGGAATTCATCAGGAAATGCGGTTGCATGCTTTTGCGCAAGAGCTGGTTTTCCAGTTGCTGGGCACGCGCCGCCTTGCTGCGTTCGTGCAATAGCTGTGCCAGCAATTGCGCACACAGGGGCAGCAGCAAAAAGCACACGACGAGGGCGAAGCCGCCTTCGGCAAACTGGCTGCCCGTCAGCAGGAACAGGGCGCACGAAGCGAGCGCAATCAGCGTGCCGCCGCGGCTGCCCGGCAGGCGGCGCCACAGGGCGCCCAAGTTGAGCATCAGGCTCGCTGCCAGGCCCGCCAAAAACATCAGCCAGCAGCGGGTGTCGAAATGCGCGGGCAGCGCGCCGGCCAGCGCGATGCATGCCAGCAGCACTGCCGCCGCCAGCGGCCAGCGGGGCAGGTGCCAGGCCGTATAAAAATACAGGGGCAGCAGGGCGGAAAACAGCCAGGTCAGGGCGCTGACGGCATACAGGCGCGGCAAGTGCCAGGGATAGGCATAGCCGGTCAAGCTGCGCCAGATTTCCACCACCAGCAGCAGCGCCGCCACCAGGCACAGCGCGGCAAACATGGACCAGTGCCGTTGCCGCTGGTACAGCACCGTCAAGGACAGGAAGAGCAGGGCGACGGCCCCCAGCGCCCCGGCCAGCAGCAGCGGCGGCAGCCGGTACCAGGCCAGCCCCGCGCGGTAATCTTGCCGGTCGACCAGGTACAGCGCATAAAATGGCGACGCCAGGCGGTCCGGCACCTGCTGCGTCGATAACAGCAGGCGCAGGTGGTGCTTGCCGGCGGTCAGCTGCTGTGGCGTCAGGTGGATGGCGAAATCGATGTCACCCGCACGTTCCCCGCTGGCCTGACGGGCCGGTTGGCCATTGCTGCCGATCAATACGCCATCGAGCCACAGCTCGCTGGAAGCCAGCGCGGACAGCACCAGCAGTTGCGTCGACGACGGCGTGGCGGCCAGGCTGACGTCGCGCTCGACACACAGCAGCTGGCCCGGCCGGACCAACTGCTGCAGTGAGGCGGCTGGCGCAGATGGTGGGTTGCCGCAGGTGCGCCAGCCTTCGTCTAACCCTAGCGGATGCATGGCGCAGGCGAAGGTGGGCAAGGCCAGGCAGCAAGCGAAACAGTACCGCAGCAGGTAGTGGAAGAAAGAGCGCATGGCGGGCATTGTAGCTGCTCCTTTGCAACATTTTCATGCTCTTTGGTGTCGTTCATGCGGACCACGTGCATTTCGTGCAGCGCCCGCCAAAAGTGTGTAAAAGAACACTTACCATGCATCAGCGCCGCGTGGTGGACGCGGCCTCACCAGGGAATGACTGATTATGCAAAGCAGCAAATACTATGGTTTCGCCGGCGCGCTGGCGCTGTTGTGCGGCGTGGCGCAGGCCGCCTCCGAACCCGCTTCCGCGCTGGCCGCGCGCCTGGCGGACTTCGATGGCTGGGTGGCCCAGCGCATGGGGGCGGAACGTATTCCGGGCGTGACCGTCGGTTTTAGCCAGGGCGACGTGGAATGGGTAAAAGGCTATGGCTATGCCGACCTGGAAAACCGCGTGCCGGCCACGGCCCGGTCCAGCTACCGGCTGGCGTCCGTCACCAAGCCCATGACGGCGGTGGCCGTCTTGCAACTGGTCGAACAGGGCAAGATCGACCTGGATGCGCCCGTGCAAACCTATGTGCCGTATTTCCCCGTCAAAGCGTTTCCCATCACGGTGCGCCAGTTGCTGGGCCACCTGGGCGGCATCGATGCCTATCGCAACAGCCAGGTGGAACAGCATTTCAAGGAGCGCAAGGATACGCGCCAGTCCATCGCCGTCTTCGAGCAGTTCGATCTGATCGCCGAACCGGGCACGCGCTTCCGCTACACCAGCTATGGCTACAACTTGCTGGGCGCCGTCATCGAGGGCGCCTCGGGCGAAAGCTATGGCGGCTACATGCGGCGCCACGTCTGGGGGCCGCTGGGCATGGACGCCACCGTGCTGGATGACCCGGACGCCGTGATTGCCCATCGCGTGCGCGGCTACCGGCTGGACGGCCAGGCCTTGAAAAACTCGGAATTCGTCGATATCAGCAGCCGCTTTTCAGCCGGCGGCACACGCAGCAGCGTGCCCGACATGCTGGCGTTCGGCAGGGGTGTCCATGACGGCAAGATCCTGTCGGCGGCCAGCGTTGCCGCCATGGTGCAGCCGATGGCCACGCGCGCGGGCCGCTTGACGAACTATGGCATGGGCTGGGAAATCTTCCCCGCGGGCGGGCGCTACGCCATGGCCCACAGCGGCCAGCAGCCGGAAACCGTCACCTATCTGTACAGCTTTCCCTCGCGCAAGCTCACCATTGCCGTCGCCGCCAATCTCGAGCGCGTCAATCCCGAGGCCTTCGTGCGGCGTCTGTTCGAGGTGGTCACGGGCGAACCGTGGCAGCTGAACACGTATATCGCCGATGCGGGCGCGCAGCGCGCTTACCAGGTGGCGCAAGGCCTGTTCGAGGAGGGCAGGGCGCATGCCGAGCGCACGCGCCAGCCTTATGCCGATGCCGCCACCACGCGCGAGGCATTTGCGCAAATCAACCGCCAGGCGCTGGCGCCGGACGCCACGGCGGCGCGCGCCTTCATTGAAGCGGCCCGCCATCCCGCCGGCGGCCGCGTCTTCCTGGTGGCTGGCGCCAGCATGGCCGCGGCGTTGCGCCAGTCGGGTATCGACCTGGACACCTACTCGCGCGGGGGAGCGCTGGCGTTTGCGCGCGACTATGTCCTATTGTCGCAAAGCAAAGCGGCCAGCACCTTGCCCCGCTTCGACCCCGCCTTCGAGCAAGCCATCGTGGCCCTGGCGGCCAGCTGGGACCGCACGGCCGCCGTCGCCTGGCCGGCCGCACCTGCACCCGCCTCCGCGTACGCGTCTATTGCTGCACTCGGTAGCCAGCTGCGCACGGCCTTCCGCGGCCAGCGCGCTTATCCCGATTTCGTGTCCGAGCTGCAAGACCTGGCGCAGGCATCGGCCGCGCGCGGCGAGATGGAATCGGCGCTGTCGGCCAGCCGCCTGGCCGTAGAACTGTATCCGCTCAGCGATCGCGCGCATGCGCTGCAAGGCTTGACCTTGCTGCGCGCCGGCAGGACGGAACCTGCGCTCGCCGCCCTGCGCCTGGCCCTGGCCCGCGACCCGCTGGGTGCAGCCAGCCCGGCGGCGCTGAACCTGGAAGCCTACCGGTTGAAAGGCGGCGGCGCCGTGGCGCAAGGCATGGTCGTGTTGCAGGCGGCCGTCAGCCTGCATCCGCGCGAAGCAAATCTCCAGGACAGCCTGGCCGAGTTTTATGTAGAGCAAGGCTTGCGCCCGCAGGCCGTCGAGGCCTACCGGCAGGCACTGCAGCTCGATCCCCGCTATCCGGGTGCCGTGGGGGCCAGGGCGGCGATCCAGCGCCTCGGTGGCGAGACGAAGGCGCTGGCGCCTTAGATGAATTCTGCATAAACATGGGTGAAAAGATTCCTTTTTGGAAATAAGGGCGCCGCGGTCTAATGGCGGCATTCATTACGCCACCAAAGGAATCCCATGCAGACCCGTCTTCACTTCGCCGCGCTTCTTTTCACCTCCATCGCCTTCACGCAGGTGGCGCAAGCGGACCAGCTGGCCGCCATCAAGGCGAAAGGCGAGCTGGTCTGCGGCACCCTGGGCACGGACGAGCCGAACAGTTTCATCGACGCCAAGTCGCGCCAGCTGGTCGGCTATGAAGTGGACCTGTGCCGTGCCATCGCCCAGGGCCTCGGCGTCAAACCGGTGATCAAGCAGCTGGCCGTGGCTGCCCGCATTCCTGAATTGCAGCAAGGCCGCATCGATATACTGACGGCATCCCTGACGCACAACAAGGAACGCGAAGCGTTGATCGATTTTTCGCTGTCGACGTTTTATACGGGCCAGCGCGTGCTGGTCAAGAAAAGCAGCAATATCACGACGGTCGCTGGCCTGGCCGGCAAGAAAGTGCTGACCGTCAAGGGCGGTACGCAGGAACCGAATATCCGCAAGGCCGTGCCCGGCGTGGACGTGGTGACATTCGAGACGGCGGGCCAGGCCTATCTGGGCTTGCAGCAAGGCAAGGGCGTCGGCTATGTCGACGATGAAGTCTCGCTGCTGAACAACTACGCCAAGCTGGGCGCGGCGCAACAGGATTACCTTGTGCTGCCGCAAAATATCAGCCAGGAAGTCTTCGCCTTCGGCATCCGCAAGGGCGAGGCGGGCGTGAAAACGGCCGTCGACCAGGTGCTGCGCGGACTGGAAAAATCGGGCGAGGCGGAAAAACTGTTCTTCAAATGGTATGGCCCGACGAGCAATGTGAAATTCCAGAAGCGCAATTTCAAGATCGAATCGGACAAGATTGACGCCTGAACCTCGCCTGACTCTTCCGCATGTTTGATCTGAACTTTTTGCTGGCCGGCGACTACCGCGACTGGTTGCTGTCCGGCTTGCTGCTGTCCTTGCAACTGATGGGTATCACCTTGCTGCTGGCCTTGCCGCTGGCGTGCGGCGTGGCCATGCTGCGCCTCGCCCCGTCGCGCCTGCTCAATGCCCTGGGGGCCGCGTACGTCGAGCTGATCCGCAACGTGCCCTTGCTGGCCCACTTCCTGTTCTGGTATTTCGGCGCGCCCGAACTGATGCCCGACACCTGGAAGGAGCGCTTGTATGCCGGCAATATCGAAGCGGCCAGCGCCGTCACTGCCCTGACGTTATACACGGCTGCCTACATGGCGGAAGACATCCGCAGTGGTATCCGCGCCATTCCTGTCCAGCAATTCGAGGCGGGCCGGGCGCTGGGTTTCAGCTTTCTCGCCACCATGCGCCTGTGCATCGTGCCGCAGGCGCTGCGCCTGGCCGCGCCGCCGTTGCTGTCGCAAACCCTGAACCTGTGGCAAAACACCAGCATCGCCACCGTCATCGGCGTGGCCGAGCTGATGTACCAGACACAGCGCGTGGAAGCGGCCTCGTTCCGCAGCGTCGAGGCGTTCGCCTTCGCCAGCGTGGCTTACCTGGCCGTCTCCCTGCTGATCGCCAGCCTGGCGGCCTTGCTGCAAAGGAAGGTGTCCTGATGCTGGAACTGCTGCACGATTACTGGCTGTATTTCCTCGTGGGACGCTATCCCGAGGGGCCGCTGGGTGGTCTGGCGCTGACGGTGCTGCTGGCGAGCCTGGCGTTGGTGCTCAGCCTGCCGTTCGGCTTGCTGCTGGGGCTGGCGCGCCTCAGTCCCTGGCGCCTGCTGCGCTGGCCCGTCGCCGCGCTGATCCACGTGGTGCGCGGCATCCCCTTGCTGCTGGTCATCTTCTGGGCGTATTTTTTCCTGCCCAGCTTCACGGGCCACGAAAGCGGGCAATTCGGCACCATGCTGGCGGCCCTCGTCATCTTCGACGGCATTTACCTGGCCGAGATCGTGCGCGCCGGCGTGCAAGCCGTGCCCCGGGGACAGGTGGAAGCGGCCCGTTCGCTGGGCTTGAATTACCTGGACAGCATGCGCTCAGTGGTGCTGCCGCAGGCGCTGCGCCACATGCTGCCCTCGCTGGTGAATCAGTTTATCTCGACCATCAAGGAAACTTCGCTCGGCTATATCATCGGCCTGGCCGAAGTGTCGTTCATCGCCTCGCAAGTCAACGGCCTGGTGTTGACCAAGCCCGTGCCAGTGTATTTCCTGCTGGGCATGACGTATTTTGTTTTGTGTTTCAGCCTGTCGCGCGCCGCCTTCTGGCTCGAGCGGCGCCAGGCGCGACTCTTGAAAGCGGCAGCATGATTACCTTTGACAACGTCAACAAATACTATGGCGACTATCACGCCTTGAGCGGCATCAATGAACACGTCGCCAAGGGTGAAGTGCTGGTCGTGTGCGGCCCGTCCGGTTCCGGCAAGTCGACACTGATCCGCACCATCAACCGCCTGGAGACGATCGCTTCGGGCCGCATCACGGTGGCGGGCCAGGATATCCATGCGCCGGGGCTGGACGTGAATGCCTTCCGCTCGCACATCGGTTTTGTGTTCCAGCAATTCAACCTGTTTCCCCATTTATCCGTGCTGGACAATTGCGCGCTGGCGCCGCAGCGCTTGCGCGGCCTCACCCGGCGCGAAGCGCAAGAGCGGGCGCTGGCCCTGCTGGAGCGAGTGGGGCTGGCGCACAAGGCGCGCGCCATGCCGGCGGCTTTGTCGGGGGGGCAGCAGCAGCGCGTGGCGATCGCCCGTGCGCTGGCCATGCAGCCGCCGCTGATGCTATTTGATGAGCCGACCAGCGCGTTGGACCCGGAAATGGTGGGCGAGGTGCTGCAAGTGATGCGCGACCTGGCGCAGGGCGGTATGACGATGGTATGCGTCACGCACGAAATGGGCTTCGCGCGCGATGTGGCGGACCGCGTCTGGTTCATGGATCACGGGCAAGTGCTGGAGCGGGCCACGCCCGAAGATTTCTTTGCGCGGCCGCAACATGCACGCGCACAGCAATTTCTCTCCGATATACGCAGTCCGTTCGGCGTATCCGCATGAGTGGGCACATGAGTGGGCACATGAGTGAGCGGCTGTGTGCGTAAGCGTACGGTATTTCGCTGCGCTCAGGCGCACGCTGGAACGGTGGCGCACGGTGCGCCCGCAGCCGACCAGGAGGGCCGTATCATGTCACGCATCATCGCAGGTCATTTTCAGTTGCAAGAGCAGATCGACGCCGCGCGCGCCGCCCTGAATCAGGCGGGCTTTCCCGATAGCCGCATCAGCGCCTTCTTTGTCAACCAGCCGGGCCAGCATGATTTGCATGCGCTCGGTGGCGACCGCGACATGTCGCCTGGCGCCAAAGAGACGCCGGAAGGCGTGGTGGAAGGCGTGGCGGTCGGGGCCGCCGTGGGCGCCGGCATCGGTGCCGCCGCCACCTTGGCGACAGGGCCGCTGGGTCCGGTGGTGGGGGCGCTGGTGGGCGCCCACGTGGGCTCGCTCTACAGTCTCAATAAAATGAAGGAGGCGGGCGAGTCCGAGAAGCATGGCGAAAAGACTGGTGAAAACCGCCGCCAGCCAAGGCATCCGGGCATGCTGATCGCGGTGGCGCTGGGCGGCCTCGACGAGCGCGAACGGGCGCTTGAAGCACTGCACCGGCTGGGCGCCGAGCATATCGAGGAAGCGGAAGGCACGATTGCCAATGGCGACTGGCACGACTTCGATCCGCTCAGCATTCCCGTGCTGGTGGCGTGAATCGGCACACCCGCCGTGCAAGATGCATAAATGCCGCGCCGCACGAAATTTAGGTATGATACCTGTCAGTATTCGTAATTATTGGTAAACAATGCCGACAGGGATAGTTTCCGTGCGCCCGAAGTGAACTGGACCAAGGTGACTGCCTGTAGTACTTGCCTCGCATGCTAACGAGTATGAATAGGAGGGCGCGTCATGACACAGGCATGGTTCATTCTGACACGGGCCGATGGGCGCGACATCTGCGCGCCCTCGCCAGCACAGCTGGCCGATGCGCTGGCCGAAGTCTACCGCGGCGGCGCCATCACGCCGGACGGCAGCCAGGCCGCCGTCGTGTTGCGCTTTGGCTACGACGATGGATTGATGTATCAGGTCGAGGTCGCTAGCGGAGGCGAAGTCACTTTCGAAGAATGGTCGGACCGCGATTGTGAAATCGCCCTGGCCAGTCCGCGCCGCATGTCGGCCCTGCCGCAGGGCGACGCGCTGCAACTGTGGCAATGGCTGGCGAAGCGCCAGGTGGCGAAAATCCGCAGCCAGCCCTGGCAGGGCGCCTAGCCCTGCCATCTTTTCAACGCTCTAGTGCGCCATCAGCACGGGAATCGTCATGCTCTGCAAAATCGTGCGCGTGACGCCGCCCAGGATGGTTTCACGCAGGCGCGAATGTCCATACGCTCCCATCACCAGCAAATCGGCCGACAGGTCCGCCGCCTGCGACAGCAGCGCTTCGCCAATATCGCCACGCCGCACGCCACCGCCATCGAGCAAATGCAGCCGCGCTTCGACACCGTGGCGCGCCAGGTAGTGCGTCAGTTCGGCGCCCGGTTGTTCTCCGTGCTCGGCGGCATGCACCTGGGCATCGAAGATGGCCACGTGGACTTGGCCGGCGCGCTGCAGCAGGGGCAGGGCGGCGGTCACGGCGCGGCTCGCTTCCTTGCTGGCATTCCACGAGATGAGCACATTGCGCGCGGCCGCTGGCGGCGCCAGCAGGGGCAGCGGTGGCGCATACGGCACGATCAACACGGGGCGGCCCGAATGCAGCAGCACGTAGGCGGGAAAGTCGCGCATCACGGACGGCGATTTATCCTTGGCATTGTATTGGCTGATCACCACCAGGTCTGCATAGCGGGCCAACAGGCTGATGCCGCCTGCCGCCTCGTCGTCGAGCACGCGCTGTTCGAACGAGGCGACGCCGGCCGCGCGCACCCGCGCCTCGAAACCGTCGAGGGCGCGCGTCGCCCGTTCTCTCAGGAAATTGAGGTGCAGACTCAGGTTAGGGTCCGCATCGAGGTCGGGCTGGTTCTGGTACAGCAGGCGCGACACGCCCGTCAGCGCCACGCCCGTCAGGTGGCCGCCGCAAGCCTGGGCGATGCTGGCGGCCGCTTCGATGCGGGCGGCGCGCCCGGCGCTGTCGTCGATGTGCAGCAGCACGGTTTTGTAGGTCATGGCGTAGCCTCTCGCTGTGGAGTGAATCTCATTCTGGCACAGACCGGGGCGTCGGCCGCGCACGACTGCATCAGGCTGAGCACTTGATCTGGCGCAAAGCTGGCGATAAACACTGCTCCTACACTTGATGCCACGCAGAACAACCATAACAAGCGGGGAGAGACAGCAATGAAGGAACAAAAGGTAGCGCTGGTCACGGGCGGCATGGGTGGTCTGGGCACGGCCTTGTGCCAGCGCCTGCATGCGGCGGGCTTTGCCGTCGTGGCGGCGCACACGCCGGGCAATGCGCGCGTGGAAAGCTGGCTCGACGAGCAGCAGGCGCAGCAGTATTATTTTCATCCGCTGGCCATCGACGTGAGCGATTTTGCTGCCTGCAGCGACGCCGTGGCACGCGTGCTGGCGCAGTTTGGCCGCATCGACGTGCTGGTCAACAACGCCGGCATCACGCGCGACCAAAGCATGCGCAAGATGGAATTGCCGCACTGGGCCGAGGTCATGCGCACCAATCTCGACAGCCTGTTCAACATGAGCAAGCAGGTGCTGGAACCCATGCTGGCCAACCGCTGGGGCCGCATCATCAACATCTCGTCCGTGAATGGCCAGAAGGGCGCGTTTGGCCAGTGCAACTATGCGGCCGCCAAGGCGGGCGTGCATGGCTTCAGCAAGGCGCTGGCGCTGGAAGTGGCGCGCCACGGCATCACTGTCAACACGGTCTCGCCCGGCTACCTGCGCACGCAGATGGTGACAGCCGTGCCCGCCGATATCCTGGAAACGAAGATACTGCCGCAGATTCCCCTGGGCCGCCTGGGCGAACCGGACGAGGTCGCTGCCCTGGTGGCCTACCTGGCGTCCGACGAGGCGGCGTTCGTCACGGGCGCGAATATCGCCATCAATGGCGGGCAGCACATGAGTTAAGCATGCTGAGTCAAGCAAGCTGAGTCAAGCAAGCGTGCAGCTTGCAGCAGGGCAATGGCAGTAGAGGAGACCCGTCCATCCTACCGGCACACAGAGGCTGGCGGAGGACGACAGGCCGCATGGCAGCGCGGAGGGAAAGCAGGGGAGCGGGGCAGCGATGCCTTGCCCCCTTGCCTTGCCGCAGCACCAGGTCAGCGCTGGTTTTTTTCCAGCCGCGTCTGGCAATCGATGCACAGGCGCGCTTCGGGGCGCGCATTCAGGCGCGACAGGCCGATGGCTTCGCCGCAGTTGTCGCACAGGCCATAGCTGCCATCGGCAAACTTGGCCAGCGCGTGCCTGATGATGGCCAGCTGCGCCAGGTTGTGCTCGGCCGCTTCGCTGACGAGGGCGTTCAAGGTGTGCACGCTGGCGTTGTCGGCCGGCGAGGCTTCGATTTCATTGAGCAGCGAGGCGCGCGCATCCGCTTCGGCCGTTTCGTTCTCGATCTGTTCCAGCAACGCCAGCTTGCGTTGCTCCAGCGTGCCCTGCAGGCGCTGCAACTGGTCTTGCGGCAATCCATTCATGGTTGTCACCCGGTAGAGCTTACTTCCATTATGGTAATCCAAGATTGGCCGCCCTGCTTGCGCGACTGCCCGCGCTGCGTTTGATACGGCGCAGGCAGGCATGGGCCGTTCTATGCTGGTTCTTTCAGGCAGTTGACCATCCAGGCCACGCCGAACTGGTCTTTCAGCATGCCGAAGCGCTTGGCCCAGAACGTTTCCGTCAGCGGCATCTGGATGTTGCCGTCACGCGCCAGTACGTCGAAAGCCCGTTCCGCTTGCTCCGGCGTATCGAGGGTTAGGCAGACCGAGCAGCCACTCATGCCCTTGGCGCCATCCTCGGTGCAGCCGCCGTCCGAGCCCATCAGCATGGTGGGACCCAGTTGCACGGAGCCGTGCATGATCTTGTCGTACCAGTCTTCCTTGACTTGCTCCTGGCCCGGTGAGCCGCGAAACGGCATCAGGCACAGGTCTGTGCCATGCAGGTGCTGGCGGTAATATTCCATCGCTTGCGCGCAATTGCCATTGAATTGCAAATACGGTTCGATACGCATATTGGCCCCCTCTGGTCGCCCGCCGGCACGATTGCCATGCGGGACGTCCCAGTATAGGTGCTCGCTGGCCAATTTCAATCAGTCCGGCGCCGTCTCTTGCAGCCGCTCACGCACCTTGCCCAGGGTGCCGAGGATGCGCTCGGGATTGCCGGCCAGGACGGCGCTGCCCAGCTGCAACAAGCTCGTCGCCAGGCTGATCCAGTGCCGCACGTCGTCGTTACGGGCGATGCGCAGGCGCACTGTGTCGAGCAGGCCGCTGAGCTGGCGCTGCGCCGTTTCCAGGCCGGCCACCGTGTGACCTGCGGCATCGGCATACAACTGATTGGCTTGCTGGCGCAAGGCCACTTCCAGGGCGAAGACGGCCTGTGCCTGGCCGTGGCTGATGCCGTTTGCTCCCTGGCTGGCGCGCTTGCGGATGGCGCGCATGACGGCGCCATGCAGGGTGACGGCCGCCTGCGACAGGCTGTCGGCCAGTTGCTCGACGCGCATGGCGCTGCTGAGAGCCGCTTCGCGGCGCTCGCTACTGCTGCTCCTGTCTACCGATCCGTCCATTGTGCCTCCGTGGTGGTGAGGGTGGCAGCGAGGTGGGCATGGTCGCGCCCCAGTGCCGCCAGTTTCCGGCGCGTCAGCGTATGGCGCAGGCCAATCAGGCGATATTCCTCGGCTTTGCTTTGCTGCATGTTTCTCGCCAGTACGACCAGCAGGCGCTGCTGCGGCGTGTCGGCATACGCGATTTCCACGTCGAGCAAGCCGAGCACCATGTCGCGCTCGTTATCGCCGCTCTTGTCGTACAGTGCCAGCAAGCTGTCCAGCGCGGCCAGCAGGGTTTGCAGCGGCGCGTCGCCGTCGTGCAGCACCTGCGCCAGGTGCCCCTGCTGGCTGGCCGCACCGCCCAGGCGCGCGAGTTGCTGCAGTAACAGGGTGTAGGCGCTGACGTGCCGGTCGTCGATGCCGCTGCCCGGCCAGGCGCGGATGGCAGCGCCGGCACTGGCCAGTTCGGGCTGCACGTCATACGCCTCGGCTTGTGCCAGCCGGCCCAGCGCCTGCAGGTACAGGCGCACGGCCTGCGCCAGGCGCGCGACATCGGCTTGCGCGGCGTGGCGCTGCGCATCGAGCAGGCGTTCGCGCGCGTCTTCGGCTGGCGACAGAAAGGGACGGGCGCGCTGGTAGCTGTCCACGTGGCGCTGCGACAGCTCGTTGAAGGCACTCAGGGCATCGGTGCCGGCGGCCAGGGCGCGCACTTGCGCCAGCTCGGTGCGCGCGGTGGCGCAGCCGCACAGCACCATAGTCAGGCAGAGGTGCAGGCAAAGGGCGCGGCGATGGCGGGTGGGCAGGGCGGACACGTCACCTCTCGACAGGAAATACTGTATGGAAAGGTATTGTGGTGGCAGCCTGCGCCGCCCGCCTTGTGCGGGCGCAAGCGCGCTGCGATCAGGTGCCCGCGATGTCAGTCAATTGTTCGCGCCAGTCCAGTCCGGCCACGGTGTTGCTGGCGGGACGGTATTCGCAGCCGACCCAGCCTGCGTAGCCGACCTCGTCGAGCAACTTGAACAGATGGCGGTAATTGATCTCGCCCGTGCCCGGTTCGTGGCGGCCCGGCGTGTCGGCGATCTGGATGTGGCGGATCAGGGGCAGCAGGGCGCGGATGGTGTTGCTCAGTTCGCCCTCCATGCGTTGCATGTGATAAATGTCGTACTGCAGGAAGATATTGCTGCGCTGACAGTCGGCAATGATGTCGGCCGCCTGCTGGCTATGGTTCAGAAAGTAAGCGGGCATGTCGTAGTGGTTGATCGGCTCGATCAGCACGTTGATGCCATGCGGAAGGCAGGCGTCGGCCGCATATTGCAGGTTGCCGATCAGGCTTTGCCGTGCCCGCTCCAGGCTCATGCCGGGCGGCACGATGCCAGCCATGCAGTGCAGCTGTTTCGCGCCCAGCGCCAGCGCGTAGTCGAGCGCCAGTTGCACGGTGCTGTGGAATTCCTCGCTCCGGCGCGGATCGCAGGCGATGCCCCGTTCGCCGTTTTCCCAGTCGCCGGGCGGGAAGTTGAACACGGCCAGCTGCAAATGGTGGCGTTCCAGCCGCATGGCGATCTGGCGCGCCTCGACGGCATAGGGAAACAGGAATTCGACGGCATCGAAGCCAGCCTCCCTGGCGGCGGCAAAGCGGTCCAGGAAAGGCAGTTCGGTAAACATCATGCTGAGGTTGGCAGCGAAGTTCGGCATGGCAGCACGCAGGTGGGGATGATGGCTGCTATCCTAGCCCAAATCGGCAATCGGTGGTGTGCATAAAAAAACCGTTCCAGAAGCAAGTCCTGGAACGGTTATTTATTGCTGCGATACGCGCTTACCCGCGCGTCTTAGCGGCCGCGGCCACCAGATCTGTGGTTGGCTGCCGAACGCGGCGCATTGCCGCTGCGGTTGCCACCGCCACCGCCGCCCGCCGGGCCGGCGCTGCGTGGCTTGGCGCCGCTGCCGCCGGTTTTCACGCGCACCACGGCGCCAGCTGGCGCGCGGCTGTTGTTGCGGTGGCCGCCGGTGCCACTGCGCAATTGCACAGGCTGGGCGCGGGCGTTAAGGTCTGGCTCGAAGCCTTCGATGACTTCGCGCGGCAGGGTTTGCTTGATCAGCTTTTCGATGTCTTTCAACATTTCGTGCTCATCCACGCAGACCAGCGATACGGCTTCGCCCTTGGCGCCGGCACGGCCCGTGCGGCCGATACGGTGCACATAGTCTTCCGGGATGTTCGGCAAGTCGTAGTTGACGACGTGCGGCAACTGGTCGATATCGATACCGCGCGCGGCGATGTCGGTGGCGACCAGCACTTGCAGGGTGCCATCCTTGAACTCGGACAGTGCGCGCGTGCGCGCCGACTGGCTCTTGTTGCCGTGGATGGCCAGGGCGCCGATGCCGTCCGCGCCCAGTTGCTCGACCAGTTTATTGGCGCCGTGCTTGGTGCGTGTAAACACCAGCACTTGCGTCCAGTTGTTCGACTTGATCAGATAGGACAGCATCGGGTGCTTCTTGTCGCGGTCGACCGGATGGATTTTTTGCTTGATCACTTCCACGGTCGAATTGCGGCGCGCCACTTCGATCATGGCCGGCTTGTTCAGCAAGCCGTCGGCCAGGGCCTTGATCTCTTCCGAGAACGTGGCCGAGAACAGCAGGTTCTGGCGTTTCGGCGGCAACACGGCCAGCACTTTCTTGATGTCGCGGATGAAGCCCATGTCGAGCATGCGGTCGGCTTCGTCGAGGATCAGGATTTCCACTTTCGACAGGTCAACCGTGCCCTGGCCCATGTGGTCCAGCAGGCGGCCCGGCGTGGCGACGAGCACGTCGACGCCGTGTTTGAGCTGCTTGATTTGCGGGTTGATGCCGACGCCGCCGAAGATCACGGTCGAGTTCAGCTTGGTGTACTTGCCATAAGTGCGCACGCTTTCCTCGACCTGCGCGGCGAGTTCGCGCGTCGGTGCCAGGATCAGGGCGCGGATCGGGCGCGTGGACGTGTTGCTGGTGATGGCCGCGCCATTTGCGTCGGTCGACAGGCGGTGCAGCAAGGGCAGGGTGAAGCCGGCCGTCTTGCCGGTGCCGGTTTGTGCGCCGGCCAGCAAGTCGCCGCCAGCCAGCACGGCGGGAATCGCCTGCGTCTGGATCGGGGTCGGCACGGTGTAGCCGTGTTCGGTAACGGCACGTACGATAGCGTCGGACAATCCGAGGGAGGAAAAGGACATGGTAACTTTATTGTGAGATCGGCCTGTCGCCATCGGGGGGCGCCAGTCGCAGGCAATCAGATTAGGGGTCGAAAGACAGCGGCAAGGGGACTGGTCATATGTGCCGCACACGCGAAGTATAACAGCATGGCAAAAAAGCGCTGAGTTTGTTTCAAGTACGCCATGCTGCAAGTAAAGGAAATGCATGGCAAGGGCGCGCTCCTGATGGTCGTTATTCACTACTATCGCCTGTAGCACTCCATGCGCGGGACTCACCGTGGCGCCGGGGTGTTCATTCCTGGAGGAATATCATGCGTATCGCCGATCTTCGCATCGCCACCCGCCTGTATGGCGGTTTCGGCACCATCGTCCTGCTGCTGGCCGCCCTGGTCACTGTCGCCACGCTGAATGTCTCGCGCCTGGCTGACGCCAATGCCATCAATACCCACACTTACCAGGTCCTCGCTGAAAACAGCGCGATCCTGGAAAGCCTGATCAACATGGAAACGGGCCAGCGCGGCTATGTGATCACGGGCGCGGAGGCGTCGCTGGAGCCGTACAAGGCGGGGCAGTCCGCGTTTGGCACGCACCTGGCCAAGGCGCGCGACATGACCAGCGATAACCCTGCCCAGCAGGAGCGCCTGGCGAAGCTCGATGTTGCCAAGCAATCCTGGCTTGCCGGAGCGCTCGATCCCGTGATCGCCATGCGGCGCGCAGTGGCGCAGGGCACGGCTGCCATCGAGCCCGTGCTGGCACTGGTGAAGGAGGGCAGGGGCAAGCGGGGCATGGATGGCATGCGGGCACTGCTGGGCGAGATCGGCCAGGCGGAAACGGCGCTGCTGGCGCGGCGCTCGGAAGCTGCGGCGGCCTTGCAGGCGCAGACGCATTGGACCTTGCTGGGTGGCGGCGCGGTGGCGCTGATCCTGGCCGCCATGATCGCCTGGTGGCTGGCGCGTAACATCAGCGCGCCGTTGCGCTCGGCGATCGACGTGGCCAGGCAGGTGGCGCAGGGCGACTTGACGGTGCAGGTGGAAGTGCGCTCGAAGGATGAGACGGGCGAGCTGATGCAGGCATTGAAAGACATGACGACCAGCTTGCTGCGCATCGTCACCGAAGTGCGCGGCGGCACCCAGGCCATCGCCACGGCCGCGCGCCAGATTGCCTCGGGCAACCTCGACCTGTCGGCGCGCACGGAACAGCAGGCCAGTTCGCTGGAAGAGACGGCCTCGTCCATGGAGGAACTGACCAGCACGGTAAAGCAGAACGCGCAGAATGCCAGCGAGGCCAACGGCCTGGCGGCGTCGGCCTCTGCCGTGGCCGGCAAAGGCGGCGCAGTGGTGGCGCAAGTGGTGGACACCATGGGGTCGATCAACGAATCGTCGCGCAAGATCGTCGACATCATCGGCGTGATCGACGGCATCGCCTTCCAGACGAATATCCTGGCCCTGAACGCGGCCGTGGAGGCGGCCCGGGCGGGCGAGCAGGGGCGCGGCTTTGCCGTCGTCGCCACCGAGGTGCGCAACCTGGCGCAACGCTCGGCCGGCGCCGCCAGGGAAATCAAGGGCTTGATCAATGATTCGGTAGCCCAGGTGGAGAGTGGCGCGCGCCTGGTCGACGAGGCGGGCCACACCATGCGCCAGATCGTCGATAGCGTGCACAAGGTCAGCAGCATTGTCGGGCAGATATCGTCCGCCAGCGATGAGCAACGGGCCGGCATCGAGCAAGTCAACCAGGCGATCAGCGAAATGGACCAGGTGACCCAGCAAAACGCTGCGCTGGTGGAAGAGGCTGCCGCAGCGGCGGAAGCCATGCAGGAGCAGGCCGGCCGGCTGGCGGACGCGGTGAGCGTGTTCAGGATCGCGCAGGTGGATGCCGCGCCGCCGGCACCGCGCCGCAAGGAAGCGAGCCCCGTTGCGCGCTTGCCCGCGCGCGCGCCCGCCATGGCGCCCCGCCCTGCACAGGCGGGCGACAGCCAGCGCCTCGCCAAAAATGATGAATGGGAAGAGTTTTAGCCAGGGCTGTCGCTGACGGCGCCTTGCTGGCCTAGTCGTCGACCTCCTCGACGGTGTAGCGCACGCCCTGTGCCTCGAGCCAGGCGCGCAGGACGGCCAAGCTGTGCCACGGGTCCGGGCGCAGGTGCTGGCAGACATACAGGCCGGTGTCCGTCAGCCTGGCCTCGGTGTCGGGCATGGCGCTGCCGGGCGGCTGCGGCGCCGGCGCCGCCAACTCTGGCAACTGCGCAATGTGTAGGCGCTGTTCCTGCGTCAGGCTGGCCGTGATTCTGAATTCAAATCCCATGTTTTCTCCTGATGTTGTGGCGCGCGCACGCGCGCCATTTTCATTATCGAAAAATTCGAATATAGCTTGGCATTCTTTCCGTTTTTGTTTTCAAAATATCTCGTCCATACTGCATAGCACTGGCTCGGCACACACAGCGTGACGCAAGGGCAGGAGCAAAAACTCCGTAGAACGACATCCGTTTTAATATTCAATTATTTTCACTAAGGAAAAACATCATGCCTATCGCTACCGCACAAGCCGCACAAAAACTGCTGACCCCGAACGATCATACCCTGATCATGATCGATCACCAGTCACAGATGGCGTTCGCCACCCGCTCCATCGATCTGGCCCTGCTGCGCAACAACGCGGCGCTGGTGGCCAAGGCGGCGTTTGAATTCAAGGTGCCGACGATCCTGACGACGGTGGCGTCCAAGTCCTTCTCCGGCCCCATCTTCGATGAAATCCAGTCCGTCTTCCCCGCACAGACGCCGATCGACCGCACCACCATGAACACCTGGGAAGATGCGCGTATCGCCGACAAGGTGAATGGCTACGGCAAAGGCAAGATCGTGTTGGCGGGCCTGTGGACGTCCGTCTGCATCGTGGGACCCGCGCTGTCGGCGCTGGAACAGGGATTCGAGGTGTATGTGATCGCCGACGCCAGTGGCGACGTGTCCGACGAAGCGCATGCGATGGCCATGCAGCGCATGCTGCAGGCGGGCGCGCAGCCGATGACGTCCGTGCAATACTTGCTGGAACTGCAGCGCGACTGGGCCCGCGGCGAGACCTACAATGCAACGGTGGCGACGGCCGTGGCGCACGGCGGCGGCTATGGACTGGGCTTGATCTACGCCAAATCCATGTTCAACGCCGGCGAAGGCCATTGATTGTTCATCGATTATCGTCCAGCACCTGATTCCGGAGAACCTGCATGAACGCAAGCACGATCTTACTCAATGGCCGTTTCCATACGGTCGACAGGACGCAGCCGCTGGCGTCCGCCGTCGCCATCGCCGATGGCAAATTTCTCGCCGTGGGCGACGCTGAAGACGTGATGCGTCATCGCGGCCCCGCCACGCAGCTGATCGACCTGAATGGTCGCACGGTGATTCCCGGCCTGAACGACTCGCATCTGCACCTGATACGGGGCGGCTTGAACTACAACCTGGAATTGCGCTGGGAAGGCGTGCCCTCGCTGGCAGACGCCTTGCGCATGCTCAAGGAGCAAGCCTTGCGCACGCCGAATCCGCAATGGGTGCGCGTGGTGGGCGGCTGGACGCAATTCCAGTTCGCGGAAAAGCGCATGCCCACTCTCGATGAAATCAACGCGGCCGCACCCGATACCCCCGTCTTTATCCTGCATTTGTATGACCGCGCCCTGTTGAACCGCGCCGCCCTGCGCGCCGTCGGCTACGACAAGAACACGCCGAACCCGCCGGGCGGCGAAATCGTGCGCGACGCTGCCGGCAATCCCACCGGCCTGCTGATCGCCCGCCCGAACGCCATGATTTTATATGCGACCCTGGCCAGAGGCCCGAAGCTGCCGCTGGAACTGCAAGTCAACTCCACGCGCCAGTTCATGCGCGAACTGAATCGCCTGGGCATCACCAGCGCCATCGATGCGGGCGGCGGCTTCCAGAATTATCCCGAGGATTACGCCGTCGTCGACGAACTGGCGCAAAAAGAGCAGCTGACCATCCGCATCGCCTACAACCTGTTCACGCAGAACAAGGGCGCAGAATTGCAGGATTTTCAGAAGTGGACCGGCATGATCAAGCCCGGCGACGGCACGGACTTTTACCGGCATAACGGCGCCGGCGAGATGCTGGTGTTTTCCGCCGCCGATTTCGAGGATTTCCTCGAACCGCGCCCGGAACTGGCGGCCGGCATGGAAGACGAGCTGGAAAAGGTCGTACGCCACCTGGTCGAGCAGCGCTGGCCCTTCCGCCTGCACGCCACCTATGACGAATCGATCAGCCGCATGCTCGACGTGTTCGAAAAGGTCAACCGCGACACGCCGTTCGGCGGCTTGCACTGGCTGTTCGACCATGCGGAAACCATCAGTCCGCGCAATATCGACAGGGTCAGGGCGCTGGGCGGCGGCCTGGCCATCCAGCACCGCATGGCTTTCCAGGGCGAGTACTTTGTCGAGCGCTACGGTGCTGAAGCGGCGAAGGCCACGCCGCCCGTGCAGCGCATGCTGGATGCGGGCGTGCCCGTGGGCGGCGGCACGGATGCCACGCGGGTCGCCAGTTACAACCCATGGACGGCGCTGTACTGGCTGGTGTCGGGACGCACCGTGGGCGGCCTGGCCCTGACGGAGGCGGCGGGCAGATTGTCGCGCGACACGGCGCTGGAGCTGTGGACGGCGGGCAGCGCCTGGTTTTCCAGCGAGCAAGGCAAGAAGGGGCGCATCCGCGAGGGCATGCTGGCCGACCTTGCCGTGCTGTCGGCCGATTATTTCGCCGTGCCGGAAGAGGCGATCAAGTCCATCGAATCCGTGCTGACCATGGTGGGCGGCAAGATTGTCTACGGCCAGGGGCCATTTTCCTCCCTGGCGCCGCCGCCAATTCCCGTGCTGCCCGAATGGTCGCCCGTGCGCACGGTGCCGGGACACTACCGGCCCGTGGCCAGGCCGGCGCAAACGGCCTTGCCGCACCAGTGCGCGGGCGCCTGCGGCGTGCATGCGCATGCCCATGACCGGGCGCGCAAGTCGGCCGTGCCGATTGCCGACTTTTCCGGTTTCTGGGGCACGCTGGGCTGCAGCTGCTTCGCATTCTAGGAGGCGATATGCGCAACCGGAAAGTGATGCTGGGCCTGCTGCTGGCCTTTGTCGTGGGGTTTTTCTGCCAGCTGGCGCACATCCCCGTGCCGGCGCCTCCCGTGCTGAGCGCTGCGCTGCTGGTGTTCCTGACCAGCTGCGGCTACTGGTTGACGGACCTGTACCTGCAGCGCTGTGCATTGAAGCGGGAGGCGCCATGAACGTGATGCTGGCCGGCTCCGTGCTTGGCGTGCTGGTGGGCGTGGCCTGCCGCTGGTTCGACCTGCCGTCGCCCACGCCACCCACGCCGATCGGTGCGGCGATGGTGGTGGCCATGACCCTGGGTTTTGTCGTGGCGGGGCATGTCAGCCCCTGAATGCAAAAAAACCGGCCAGGGCCGGTTTTTTCGTGGGAGCTGCTTGTGTTACATCAAGCAAATGGCGTCAGCAAGGTGATCATCTGGCCAAAGATCTTCGGGCTGGCGGCGATGACGTCGCCCTTGTACAGGTAGTCCGATTCGCCGGAAAATTCACCGACGATGCCGCCCGATTCCGTGATCATCAGGGCGCCGGCGGCGATATCCCAGGGCTTCAAGCCTTTTTCATAGAAGCCGTCCAGGCGGCCGCAAGCGACGTAGGCCAGGTCCAGCGCGGCCGAGCCGGCGCGGCGCACGCCCTGGCTGCGTTCACCCATGATCGCGTACATCTTCAGGTATTCGTCCAGCGCGCGGGCGCTGCCGGCCACATAGCCGGTGCCCAGCAGGGCGTTCGAGATGCGGTCCAGCTTGGTGACGCGGATGCGTTTTTCGTTCAGGTAGGCGCCGGCGCCCTTGGTGGCCGTGAACAGGTCGTTGCGTACAGGATCGTAGATGACGGCTTGCGTGACGACGCCGCGATGCGCGAGGGCGATCGAGATGCAGTATTGCGGGAAGCCGTGGATAAAGTTGGTGGTGCCATCGATCGGGTCGATGATCCACTGATATTCATTCTCGTCGTGCGAGTTGGCGGAAGCTCCCGATTCCTCAGCCAGGAACGCGTGGTCCGGGTAGGCTTTGGACAGCACCTCGATGATGGCTTGTTCGGCCGCCTGGTCGACGTCGGTGACGAAATCGTTATGTTGTTTTTCCGTGACGACGACGCGGTCGAGGTCAAAAGAGGCGCGATTGATGACGGCGGCGCCGCGGCGGGCGGCTTTGATCGCCGTGTTGAGCATTGGGTGCATGTGAGCTTCCGTTAAAAGCACGCGACCGCCCAGCGTCGCCTTTCGGCGCCGGTACGATAGAGTGCAAGAATGAATTAAAGAGCGGAGCGGTGCCGAAGTGGTTAAAATCCCGGCCTGGAGTCAGCGTTTTGTGACTCCGTTTCCCGAAATTTCTTGTATCGATACCGCGCAATAGCGCTATTTTAAATGAATCTGCCCGAAATCAACACGTCTCTTTTCAAACGCCTGCGATTTATTCTTGTCGAAACTAGTCGTCCTGGCAACATTGGCGGCGTCGCGCGCGCCATGAAAACGATGGGTTTTTCCGATCTGGTGCTGGTCAATCCCCGTTTTCCCGATGCCTTGACGGATGCGGAAGCGGTGGCCTTCGCCAGTGGCGCGCAGGATATTTTGTCCGGCGCGCGCATCGTCGGCTCGATTGCCGAAGCGCTCGAAGGCTGCAATTACGCGGCGGCCGTCTCGGCCAGATTGCGCGAATTTTCGCCGCCCGTCACCGCCCCGCGCGCCATCGCCAGCCAGCTGGCCGCCAGCGAAGACTTGCACGCCGCCGTCATCTTCGGCAACGAGCGCTTCGGCTTGCCCAACGAGATCGTCGAGCAATGCAATGTGCTGATCAATATTCCCGCCAATCCTGCGTATTCCTCGCTGAACCTGTCGCAGGCGGCGCAGGTCGTCGCCTATGAATGTCGCGTGGCGGCCCTGGGCGATGGACAGCTCGCCAGTCCCGTCGGTTTCCACGGCGACGCGGCCAGCCTGGCGCAGGTCGACGGCATGTACGATCACTTGCAGCAGGCGCTGGTGGCCATCGATTTCCTCGATGCCGACAATCCGAAAAAGCTCATGCCGCGCTTAAAGCGCCTGTTTTCGCGCACGGGACTGGAGACGGAAGAAGTCAATATCCTGCGCGGCATCGCGCGCCATATCCTGGCGATGGCGAAAAAAGGCCCATGATCGAGACCCGGCTGCTGCGCCAGTTCATCGCCGTCGCCGAAGAACTCAATTTCCGGCGCGCGGCCGAACGGCTGCACATGGCGCAGCCGCCGTTGTCGCAGGCGATTCTGCGCCTGGAAGAGGCGCTCGGCTATCCCGTATTCGAACGCAGCAACCGCAAGGTCAGCCTGACGCCGGCGGGGAGCACTTTTCTCGCCACGGCGCGCCAGGTGCTGGCCAGCCTGGAAGAGGGCGTGGCTGCCACGCGCCGCGTGGCGCAGGGCATCGAGGGGCACTTGCGCCTCAGTTTCATCCACATCACGCCGTATGCCTACGTTTTGCAAGCCTTGCGCGCCTTCCGCGCCGCCTCGCCGGCCGTGCAATTTACCTTGCGCGAAGCGTCGACGCAGCAGCAGGTCGAGTGGCTGGAGCAGGGCGAGGTGGATATCGCCCTGCTGCGCGCGCCGGGGCGCAGCACGCCAGGCTTGCGCTTCGAGCGCCTGTCGGGCGAAGACATCCTGGTGGCGCTGCCGTCCGGCCACCGCTGTGCGGGACAGGCGCAGGTGGACCTGGCGGCGCTGGCCAGCGACGATTTCGTCGCTTCGCCGCGTGCGCTGGGCCAGGGTTTTCATGACCAGCTGGCCAGCCTGTGCCTGCACGCGGGCTTCGTGCCGCAGGTGGTGCAGCAGGCGCGCCGATTGCAAACGGTGCTGGGCCTGGTGGCGGCCGGTTTCGGCGTGGCCCTGCTGCCGGCCGGTCTGGCCGTGTCCATGCCCGCCGGTGTCGTCATGCTCCCGCTGCAAAGTGGTGCGCCCGAGGCCTTGCGCCAGCTCGACCTGTACATGGCGTGGGACCCGCAGCGCCATTCTCCCGTGCGCGAGCGGCTGCTGGCGCAGCTGCGATTGTCTGCCACTCAGTGTGACGTTAGATTGAGACGTTAAGCGTCTCGTTTCAAGATAAATAAGATATTTTACAGATGACGGCCCAGGGGCCAGCATGGCGTTTTTGCCTGTCCTGGAACCGTCATGTCCCTTGTTGCCTCCTCCGCTTCTGCCCGCGCCGCCACCGCACTGCCGCCAGCCATTTATCTGCTTTCCCTGTGCAGCTTTGCCTTCGGCCTGTCCGAATTCATCGCCGCCGGCCTGTTGTCCCCCATGGCGCGCGACTTGCAGGCCAGCGTGGCCGCCGCCGGTGGCGCCATCGCCGCGTATGCGCTGGGGGCGGCCATCGGCGCGCCTGTGCTGACGGCCATGCTGGCACGCCGGCCTACGCGCCAGGTCCTTGTGGCGACGATGGCCGTGCTGGCGCTGGGCAGCGTGGCCATGGCGCAAGCGCCGGCACTGGGCGCGCTGCTGGGCGTGCGCTTTGCCGTCGGCCTCGCGCATGGCGTGTTCATGGCGGTGGCCTCGCACGCGGCCACCAGCCTGGTTGACCCTTCCCGCGCGGGCAGGGCGCTGTCCATCGTCTGGCTGGGCCTGACCCTGGCGCTGGCCGGCGGCGTGCCGCTGGGGACCTGGATGGGCGCCGTCTCGTCATGGCGCTGGGTATTCGTCGCCATCGGCGTGCTGGCCCTGTGCGGCGGCGCAGGCTTGCGCTTCGCCATGCCTGCCGCGCGCCAGGAGGCGGTTGCCGCATCGCCGCTGGCCAGCCTGCGCGCCATCGTGCAGCCGCCCCTGCTGCTGGCGGCCGGCGTGGCGGCGCTGGTCAGCGTGGCCACTTTCAGTTTTTTTACGTATATCTCGCCCTTCCTGCTGCAGCTGGGCGGGCTTGATGCGGGCTGGCTGGGCGCCGCCATGCTGTGCTTTGGCGCGTGCGCCATCGGCGGCAACCTGCTGGGCGGCTGGTGCGCGGATCGTCCTTCCGCATTCAGATCCACCATGCTGGCTTTGACCGCGCTGGCGTGCAACCTCCTGGGGTTTTATGTGCTGCGCGCCCAGCCACTGGCCATGCTGGCCCTGTGCGGCACTTTGGGCTTGCTGTTCTTTGCCCTCGTGACCCTGTCGACCATGCGTTTGCTACGCCTGGCGCAGCAGCATTGCCCGGGCAGCGACGCGGTGGCGGCGGGGCTCAATATCGCCGCCTTCAATGCGGGGACGGCCGCCGGCGGTGCGCTGGGCGGTGTGCTGATCGTCGCCATCGGCTTGCCCAGTATCGCCATCGGCGGCGCGCTGGCGGCGCTGCTGGCCATGCTGCTGTTATGGCTTGCGTCGAAAAAGTAGATGCGACGCTCTAGGTTTTGCGTGCGGACAGCCACTGCCTTTGGCGTACACTGGCCTGTAAAAGGCCGTACAAAACAAGGGGAGACATGGTGGTGGAGACATGCTGATGCGACGCAGATCGTTTCTGAAACTGGGCTTGCTGGGCGCCTGTGCGCTGGCCGCCGGCGGCGCCGCGTACCGCGTGCTGCGGGGACCGGCGGCGCCTGGCCGCTTCGCGCTCGATGGCGAGGCGCGCGCGGCGCTGGCGGCCATCGTACCGGCCATGCTGGGCAGCGCGCTGCCGCCGCCGCAAGCGGCTGCGCGGGCCGCAGCACTCGATGGCGCCATCGCCGGCGTGGACACGGCCATCCGTGGCTTGCCGCTGGCGGCGCAGCAGGAGGTGCAGGATTTGTTTGGTCTGCTGGCGCTGGCACCCGCGCGGCGCTTTGTCGCCGGCGTGCATGGCGGCTGGCCCGGGGCCGACCCGGCCCAGGTGGCCGCCTTCCTGCAGTCGTGGCGTACGCACCGCCTGGCCACCCTGCAGACGGCCTATCTGGCCCTGCACGATCTGATCCTCGGCGCCTGGTATGCCGATGCCGCCCACTGGGCCGCCATCGGCTATCCGGGACCGCTGCCCGAACTGAGCGCATAAGGCATCCATGAGCACATCCCCCATACCCGACCCCATCGCCATCGGCCTTGCAGCCGGCTGGAACGTCACCGACGCCAGCGCCCTGGCCGCCGACCGTACCCTGGAGGCCGATGTCGTCGTCATCGGCAGCGGTGCCGGTGGCGGCGTGACGGCGGAAATCCTCGCGCTGGCCGGCCTCAAAGTGCTGCTTGTCGAAGAGGGCGGCCTGAAGTCCTCGCAAGACTTCAAGATGCGCGAAGCGGACGCTTATCCCGCGTTGTACCAGGAATCGGCCGCGCGCAAGACGCGCGACAAGGCCATTAACATCCTGCAGGGGCGCACGGTAGGCGGTTCGACCACCGTCAACTGGACCTCAAGCTTCCGCACGCCGCCCGGCACCCTGGAATACTGGCGCAAGCATTTTGGTTTGTCCGGCTACTCGGTGGACGCCATGGCACCGTGGTTCGCCATGATGGAAAAACGCCTGCACGTGAGCGACTGGGCCGCGCCGCCCAATGAAAACAACGATCTGCTGCGCCGTGGCGCCACGGCGCTGGGCATCCCCACGGCCGCCATCCGGCGCAATGTGAACGGCTGCTGGAACCTCGGTTACTGCGGCATGGGTTGCCCGACGAATGCCAAGCAGTCGATGCTGGTGACGACGATCCCCGCGGCGCTGGCGCTGGGTGCGGGCCTGCTCGTGCATGCGCGCGCCGAGCGTTTCACCTTCAAGGGCGAGCGCATCGACAGCCTGCAAGTGACGGCGCTGGACGCGGCCGGGCAGGTACCCACGGGCGTGCGCCTCACGCTGCGCGCCAAACATTTTGTGCTGGCCGGCGGCGCCATCAACTCGCCAGCGCTGCTGCTGCGCTCGCAGGCGCCCGACCCGCACGGCTTGCTGGGGCGGCGTACTTTCCTGCATCCGACGGTGATTTCGGCGGGCCTGTTCAAGCAGCGCGTCGACGCCTATGCGGGCGCGCCGCAAACGATTTATTCCGACCATTTCCTGCACGTGGCGCCGATCGATGGGCCTATCGGCTACAAGCTCGAAGCGCCGCCTTTGCACCCGCTGCTGATGGCCACCACCATGGGCGGCTTCGGCGATGAGCATGCGCGTACCATGCGCGAATTCCCCCATGCGCACGGCTTGCTGGCGCTGCTGCGCGACGGCTTTCACCACGATTCGGCGGGCGGCAGCGTGTCAATCGACAGCTTCGGCGCGCCCGTGCTCGACTATCCGCTCACGCCATTTATCTGGGATGGCGTACGGCGCGCGCTGCTGTCGATGGCGGAAATCCAGTTCGCCGCCGGCGCGAAAAGCGTGTATCCCGTGCACGAGCTGGCCAGCCACTATACGAGCTGGGCGCAGGCGAAGCAGGCCATCAACGGCTTGCCACTCAAAGCGCTGCTGGCGCGCGTGGTGTCGGCCCACGTGATGGGCGGCTGCGCCATGTCGGACGATGCGCGCCTGGGCGTGACGGGGGCCGATGGCCGCTACCACGGCGTGCGCAACCTGTCGGTGCACGACGGTTCGCTGTTCCCCACCTCGATCGGTGCCAATCCGCAACTGACGATCTATGCGCTGGCCGCGCGCCTGGCCAGCGGCCTGGCGCAGGCGTTGACGGGCAAGCCGGCACCCGTGCCCATGCCTGTCGCCGCCCCAGCCTCTGCATGATCGCGCGCATCCTCAAGTGGCTGATGCTGCTGCAGGTGCTGGCCGTGCTGGGGTTTGCCTGCCTGGCCATGCAGGCGTGGGGCGTCGCTTCGCCCGCCATGGCCGTGCTGCTGGCGGTCGCCATGCTGCTGGCCATGCGCGCGCTGATCGTGGCGCGCAATTTCTGGCAGAGCCGGCGCGCCAGCAGCCCCGTGCCAGTGCAATATCAGTTGGATGCGCTGGGCGTCGCGCGCCTGTTCCTGGGCGAATTGCGCGCTACCTTGTGGACCTCGTCGTGGGGCATGCTGCGTCCGCGCCTGCATGCGGCCGACACCATCACAGGCCAGTGTCTGCCAGTGCTGCTGGTGCACGGCTATGTGTGCAACCGCGGCTACTGGACCCAGCTGAGCCGTCAATTGGCGCGAGCCGGCATCGCGCATGATGCCGTCGACCTGGAGCCGATAGTCGCCGATATTGAGGGTTTCGTGCCGCAAGTCGAGCAAGCCATTACCCGGCTGTGCGCCCGCACGGGCAGCGGGCAAGTCATTCTGGTGGCCCACAGCATGGGCGGCCTGGTGGCGCGCGCCTGGCTGCGTCATTACGGCGCAGCCCGCGTGGCGCGCATCATCACCATTGGCACGCCACACCACGGCACGGAATTGGCGAGCCTGGCGGCGGGGGCCAATGCCCGCCAGATGAGCCGTATCGGTGGCGCACCCAGCGGCTGGCTGGCGCAGCTGGCCGCCAGCGAGACGCCGGAAACGCGCGCCTTGATCACGTCGATGTATTCGCATCACGATAATATCGTCGCGCCACAGTCGTCCGCGCAGCTGCCCGGCGCGCGCAATCTCGCCTTTGGCGGCATCGGCCATGTGGCGCTGGCCAGCGATGCGCGCGTGCTGCGTCAACTGCTGGAAGAAATTACTATCAAGAAAGAAGTCGCCCAGCCCCCCTCCGCCACCCATTTCGCCTGAGTCCTGTTGTGTTTTGTTCGCGTGGCAAGACTGTCTCTTTTGACTCTGCTGTTGCCTGTATTTCACGGCGCAAGGGACAGATAATGCTGTTTTCCACTGGCGTCCTGTATTAAGCTAGCATCACGAAGGTGACGGTCAGCAATGATTGCCGAGGCCGCATGCGCAGCGCCACGCGCATCCGCATGCGATATATTTGCAGGGATGCATGGCAGTATGTTGTAGGATTAGCATGTTGGCGCGCAAGCGGAAAGATGGGTGCAGGCAGAAAATGAGACTATGCAGTTTTCATGGGGGGTGCTAATTGTCCGCACGTATCCTGATTATCGAAGATAACGCCACCAATATGGAATTGATGGTGTACCTGTTGCGTGCCTTCGGGTACACGCCGCTGGCCGCCTATGACGGCGAAGAGGGCGTGCGCATGGCGCGCAGCGAATTGCCGGACCTGATCATCTGCGACGTGCATTTGCCCAAGCTCGATGGCTATGGCGTGGTGGCCGAGCTGAAGAAAGACCCGCTGCTGCGCAAGATCCCGGCCCTGGCCGTGACGGCGCTGGCCATGGTGGGCGACCGCGAACGCCTGCTCGAAGCGGGTTTCAATGGCTATATCGGCAAGCCGATCGAGCCGGACCTGTTCGTGGCGGAGCTGGAATCTTTTTTACCCGGGGCGCCGTCGACGCCAGTTAAAAACGACATAGCTACCATCTTGATCGTTGACGATCATGTGCTGAACCGCGAGTTCCTGACCGCGTTGCTGGGCTACGGCGGCCACCGCCTGCTGGAGGCGGCCAATGGTGCCGACGCGCTGGAAGTGCTGCGTACCGAGCGGCCGGACCTGATCATCTCCGACATCCTCATGCCGAACATGGACGGCTACGAATTCGTCACGCGCGTGCATGCCGATCCCGCGCTGACCGACGTGCCCATTATTTTTTATACGGCCACCTACCGCGAGCAGGAAGCGATCTTGCTGGCGCAGGCGTGCGGCGTGCGCTGGGTGTTGCCCAAGCCGTCCGACCCGGAGATCATCGTGCGCACGGTCAACGAGGCGCTGGGACTGATGCCAGCGGCTTCCCAGGTGCCCGCCGTGCCGGGCGCGGGTGGTGCTGCGGCCCCTTCCGCCACTGGCCAGCTGGCCGGCATCGAGCACCAGGTCAGCGGCTACCTCGACGAAGTCGAGTCCAGCAGCCAGCAGATTTCGCAGCTGGCCAGTCAGCGCGAAGGCCATGCCGCCATGCCAGAAGACCTGGGCATCATGACGGAGCGGCTGTCGCGTTCTCTGTCGAGCCTGCAGGCGGTGAGCCTGCGCCTGACGGCCCTGATCGAGCTGGGCATCGAGCTCGGTGCGGAACGCGATCCGCGCGCCTTGATCGAGGCGGGCTGCAAGGTGGCGCAGAATATCTGCGTCTCCAAGTACGCCTGCATCGGCGTGCTGGAGGAGGGCGCCGAAAAGCTCAGTTATTTTTCCTCCTGCGGCGCAGAGAAAAACATCGAACGCATCGCCGGCGCGCCGCGCACGGGCATCCTGAACCGCTTGCTGGAACAGCGCCAGCCCTACCGTGTCAATGGCCTGAAAGGTGACCCCGGCGCACTGGGCCTGCCCGACACCCATCCGCCCGTGCACTCCTTCCTGGGCGTCGCCATCGCCTCGCGCGAGCGCAGTCACGGCTGGCTGTACCTGGTCGACAAGCTGGGGGCAAATGAGTTTTCCGAAGTCGACGAGCGGGTGGCTGCCACGGTGGCGGCGCAGATCGCCGTCGCCTACGACAACCTGCTGCTGTACGACGAGATCAAGCGCCACCACGAGCAGCTGACCCTGGACATGGCGGCGCGTATCCGCCTCGATGAAGACTTGCGCCGCTTCCGTCTGGCGATGGATGCCACGGCCGACGCGATTTTCCTCGTCGACCGCGCCGGCAGGTGTTTCGTCGACGTGAACCAGACTGCCTGTCGCATGCTGGGCTTTGAACGCGAGGATTTCCTGCGCGTGGGGCCGGGGCGCGCGAACGAGGGCGAGACCCAGCTGGAAGAGTTGTACAACAAGCTGCTGGCGGGCGATCAGGGCGGCCCGATGACGGAATTGCAGCTGCAGCGCAAGGATGGTTCGCCACTGTCGGTGGAAGTGCAGCGGCGCACCCTGCGCTCGGGGGAGAGCTGGATTCTGGTGGCCGTGGCGCGCGACATCACCGAGCGCAAGGATGCCGAGCAGCGCCTGATGAAGCTGGCCCATTTCGATACCTTGACGGGCTTGCCGAACCGCAGCCAGTTTTACGCCTCGCTGACCCATTCGCTGTCCCAGGCGGCCGAACACCAGTGGGCCGTGGCCGTGCTGTTCATGGACATCGACCGCTTCAAGAATATCAACGATACCCTGGGCCACACTCTCGGCGACGACTTGCTGCGCCAGTTTTCCAGCCGCCTGGTCGATTGCCTGCGTGTGCGCGATACCATTGGCCGCTTTGGCGGCGATGAATTTGCCACCATCCTGGTGCTGCCCGAAGGCGCCCAGCATGCCGTGGGTGTGGTCGACAAGATCCGCGAAGCGATGCGCAAGCCTTTCGACTTGCAGGGACACGAGGTGACGGTGACGGTCAGCATCGGCATTTCCGTGTTCCCAGAAGACGGCGTCGATGCGGACACCCTGATTCAATATGCCGACACGGCCATGTACCGCGCCAAGGAGGCCGGGCGCGATGCCTTCCGCTTCTTCACGGCGGAAATGAATGCGCAATCGATGGCGCGGCTGGACATGGAAAATGCCCTGCGGCGTGCCATCGACAACGAGGAATTCGTGCTGTTCTTCCAGCCCAAGGTGAATATCATCTCGGGACGCATCAGCGGCGCCGAGGTGCTGATACGCTGGCGCCGCCCCGGCCACGGCATGGTTTCGCCGGCCCTGTTCATCCCCCTGCTGGAAGAAACAGGGCTGATCGTGCGCGTCGGTAACTGGGTGCTTGACGAGGCCTGCAAGAAGATCAGCGAGTGGGGCGCCAGCAGCATCGGCCCCGTGCACCTGTCCGTGAATGTGTCGGGCATCCAGTTTTTCGTCGGCGGCCTGGAAGAAGAGGTGCTCAAGGCGATCAGCAAGTACGATATCGCGCCCGACCTGCTGGAGCTGGAGCTGACGGAAAGCTCGCTGATGTCGAACGCCGAGGAAACCATCGCCGTGCTGCGCAACCTGAAGGCGCTGGGCATCCAGATTTCCATCGACGATTTTGGTACCGGCTATTCCAGCCTTGCCTATCTGAAGCGCTTCCCCATCGACAAGCTGAAGATCGACATCGCCTTCGTGCGCGAAGTGACCAGCAATCCGGACGACGCGGCCATCGTGCTGGCCATTATCAGCATGGCGCATAGCATGACGCTGGAAGTGATCGCCGAAGGCGTGGAAAGCGATGCGCAACTGGCCTACCTGCGGCGCCACGGTTGCGACGAGATGCAGGGCTATTATTTCAGCCGCCCCGTGCCGCAGGAAGAATTCGAGCAGATGCTGATGGGCGGCAAGCTGCTGCAGGCACCGCAGGATGCCGATGGCGAAGAGCCGCAGACCTTGCTGATCGTCGACGACGATGTCTTCATGCTCGACGTGCTCAGTGACTTCCTGGCGCAGGACGGCTACCGCATCCTCACGGCGCAGACGGCCGCCGAAGGTTTCGATATCCTGGCGCGCCACAAGGTGCAGGTGATCCTGTGCGACCAGTGCATGCCGCTCATGAGCGGCACCGAATTCATGGAGCGTGTCAAGCACCTGTGCCCCGACACCTTCCGCATCATGTTGTCCGCCTTTGCCGACCTGACCCCCATCATGGCGGCCATCAACCGGGGCGCCATTGACCGTTTCTATACCAAGCCGTGGAAAGGCGCCGTGCTGCGCGAGAACATCCGCGAAGGCTTCCGCCTGCACAAGCTGCTGCATGGCCCGGTGAAAGCGGCTGCCTAGGCGTTTGCCACTGCGTGCGCTGACGCACGTTTAGAAGCAGCTTTCTATCGAATTAGATACCCGTCTCTAGTTTTGCTCTCTAGAATAAAAAGCATCCATGAAGTGGCATGGCCTTTCATACGACGGGAGCGGGCGATGGTGAGGAAATTGAAGGAGTTGACGCAAGACAAGGAATTGGCGAGTGCCGCGCGCTCGTCCGCGCAGCAGATCTGGCAAGCGGGCCTCGGTGCCTTCGCCAAGGCGCAGGAAGAGGGCGGGCGCGTGTTTTCCAAGCTGGTGAAGGAAGGCACGCAATTCCAGAAGCGCGCCGAAGACAAGGTGGCCGATGTCAGCGACAGCGTCGGCAAACTGGCCGATGGCGTGGGCAAGCAGGCCAGCGGTTCCTGGGACAAGCTCGAACAAGTATTTGAAGAGCGCGTCGCGCGCGCCCTGGCCACTATCGGCGTGCCGATGCAAAACGATATCGCCGCGCTGCATGCCAAGATCGATGCCTTGAGCGCGCAGGTGGCAGCGCTGTCGGGCAAAGCAGCACCGGCAGCCAAACCGAAGGCCGTGGCCAAGCCTGCCGTGAAGGCGGCGCCGAAAGCCGCGCTGAAAGCAGCACCGAAGGCGGCCGTCGCCAAGGTCCCCGCCAAGCCGGCAGCCAAGGCCGCGCCGAGCGCCGCAGCCAAGCCAGTGAGCAAAGCGGTGAGCAAACCCGCCGCGAGAGCTGCAGCGAAGAAAAAAACACCGCCGGCCTGAGTCGGCGCGGCATTCCTCCAGCCTGCTCGCGCAGGCTTTTTTTGGCCTGCGTTTTTCGCCGGCGCCGTGGGGCGGAGTGTTTCATTACGGCTATCTTAGGTGGTATGCTTGTGGCAGAACACAGAGAGATTGCCCGCCATGCCACAAAAAGCACCACGCCGTACCCGCGAACGCATCCTGGAGTTGTCGCTGCGCCTGTTCAATGAGTTTGGTGAGCCGAATATCACGACGACCGTGATTGCGGAAGAGATGAATATTTCGCCGGGAAACCTGTATTACCACTTCCGTAACAAGGATGACATCGTCAATTCGATCTTCGTCCAGTTCGAGGCGGAAATCGAACGCATCCTGACCGTGCCTGACGGGCGCCGTTCGAATATCGAGGATGTCTGGCTGTACCTGCACCTGATGTTCGAACTGATCTGGCGCTACCGCTTTTTCTATCGTGACCTCAATGATTTGCTGTCGCGCAACCGCAAGCTGGAACTGCACTTCAAGCTGATCCTGGCGCACAAGATCAAGGTGGCCACGCAACTGTGCGAAGATTTGCGCAGCGAACAGTCTTTGGACGCGTCGGACATGGAAGTCGCTGCGATGGCGACGAATATGGTGGTTGTCGCCACCTATTGGCTGTCGTATGAATATGTGCGCAACCCGCGCAAGTACAGCGAGCAGCAATCGATGTCCGATGCGCTGGCGCGCGGCTGCTACCAGGTGCTGTCCCTGATCGGGCCGTATTTGCGCAATGAAACGCATTTGCTGTTTCGCAAACTGTCGGAAGAGTATGTGACCAAACTCAAGAACGACTGACACGGCCGCTGGCGGCAAGGCGGCAGGTCGTCATTTACAGGAGATATGTATGGCTTGGAAACAATTTCCCTATCCGGACGCAGCCTATGTCTACACACCGCAGACCCTGGAGGCGGCTTGGGCGCGCCTGCATGCGGGCGATGTGGAACCGTTTCCCACGCACGCGGCGCTGGTGCAGGCCTGGCTGGCCTTCCATGCGGGCGACTTCGAACGCGCCGTGAAGCTGGGCCTGGCCGTTGGCGTGCCCGGCTATGCGGTGGCGCACAAGGCGACCTGCCTCTACGCCACGCACCTGGAAGTGAACGACAGCCAGAAACTCGATATGTACGAAGAAGTGGCGGAGCGCTGCGAGCGTCAGCAGATCGAGCAGCCAGACAACCCGGCAGGCTACTACTGGCATGCCTACAGCCTGGGCCGCTACGCGCTGGGCACGTCCGTTGTCAAGGCCCTGGCGCAGGGCATGGGGGCGCGCGTGCGCAACAGCCTGGACCGCACGATGACGGTGGCGCCCATGCATGCGGAAGCGCATATTGCGTTTGGGATTTATCATACGGAAATTATCGACAAGGTCGGTGCCATGATCGGCAGCCTGACCTACGGCGCCAACAAGGAAGATGGCTATCAGCACTTCAAGACGGCACTCGCCCTGATGCCGTATTCGGCGCTGGCGCACAGCGAATATGCGCGCGCCTTGAACATGCTTGACGGAAAGAAAAAGCTGGCGGAAGCGCTGGCCCTGTATGAAAAGGCGGCCGAGTGCGTGGCACTGGACGCCAAGGAACGCCTCGAGGTCGAGGCGGCGATCGATGAATTGAAAGAATAAGGACGACTGTGATCAAGGCTTTATGTGTGTATTGTGGCGCCAATGCGGGCGTCTCACCGGACTATGCCGTGGCGGCGCGCGAACTGGCGCGCGTGCTGGTGGCAGAAAATATTTCACTGGTGTATGGCGGCGGCAAGGTGGGCCTGATGGGCGTGATCGCCGATGAAGTGCTGCGCCTGGGCGGCGAGGTGACGGGCGTGATTCCTACCCAGCTGGTTGAGCGCGAAGTAGGCCACACGGGCTTGACGCGCCAGTTCATCGTGAAGGACATGCATGAGCGCAAGGCGATGATGGCCAGCCTGTCCGATGCCTTCATCGCCATGCCCGGCGGCTATGGCACCCTGGAAGAGCTGTTCGAGATGCTCACGTGGGCCCAGCTGGGCCTGCACGCCAAGCCCATCGGCTTGCTCAATGTCGACCGTTTCTATGATGGCTTGCTGGGATTCGTGCAAAACGGCAGGGAGCAGGGCTTCATCCGCCCGCAGCATGCGGCTTTCCTGAATGCCGATGCCGATCCTGCCGCGCTGGTGCAGCGCCTGAAGGAGTGCGCACCCTAGCGTCGTCGATGCCATGCGATACAGCCATGCCCTGAAAAGTGCATGGCTTTTTTTATTTCTGCACGGGAAAATTGATCGGGATCAATTAACTAATTAATAAAAATACAGTCATAGTATTGCCTCCGAGGCATGTTTTTTTGAAAATGAAGATGCTTTTTATGTATTAATGTGCTCTACTGGCATGGTTCAAAAATTAGGAATTTCGGACACCGACGAGCGATGTAGAGACTCCCAAAAAAAGGTGCCGATCTGTTTCAAGTTGCCACAACCACGCTACTTCATCATCTCGAAAGGATGCTATTTTGAAAACAATGAATCTCTTGCGCGCGACTGCTGTCGCTGCCCTTTTCGCCGCTGGCGGCGCCCAGGCGCAGACGACCACGATCGGCTTCGATGCGCTGGAACATCCGGGCATCTTCGGTTCCGTTTTCCCCTCCTACTCGGAAGGCGGCTACAATTTTGACAGCAGCTTCCTGGGCCTGTTGAGTTCGGCACATCAAAGCAGCTTCGCCTACGCGGGCTCGGCCGGCCTGGGTGCGACAGCCCTGTCGACGACGACCTTGTCGCGCGCCGACGGCGGGGCTTTCTCGCTCAGCTCGATCAGCCTGGCTGACTTCGTGAGCTTGCCCGGTTCCTACGACGTGACCTTTGTCGGCCATCAGGTGGGCGGCGGCACGGTGAGCCAGACGTTTACCCTCGGGGGCGGCCATACCTTCGCCGATTACACATTCTCGGGTTTCAACAATCTGCTGTCGGCATCGTGGAAAGAAGGCGCCCTGCACACGTTCCAGGTCGATAATATCGCCGCCAGCGTGAGCGCTGTGCCGGAACCGGCCACGTACGGCATGCTGCTGGGTGGACTGGGTGTTCTGGCGTTCCTGCGCCGCCGCAAGAACGCCGCCTGAGCCTGAATTGGCGCCGACCCTGCCGGCGCACAGGAAAAAAGCCGCCTTTTACCAGGCGGCTTTTTCACGCTGGTCGGCACCGGCCGTCACGACCACAGGCGCTGGCCCGACAGGTCGAGCTGCGTCAGGTACAGGCGCACGTCGAATTCGTACTGGTGGTACTGCGGTTCCATATACGCGCACAGCTTGTAGAACGCCTTGTCATGTTGCTTTTCTTTCACATGCGCCAGTTCGTGTACGGCGATCATGCGCAGGAATTCCAGCGGTACTTCCTTGAACATGGTGGCCACGCGGATTTCATGCTTGGCCTTGAGCTTGCCGCCTTGCACGCGCGAGATCGAGGTATGCAAGCCCAACGCATGCTGGATCGCATGGATCTTGCTGTCGAACGCTACCTTGTTGATGGGCTCGGCATTGCGCAGGAATGTATTCTTCAAGTCTTGCACATACTGGTACAGCGCCTTGTCGTTGCGCACATCATGCGCATTCGGGTAGCGTTTCAACAGGACTTCACCCAGCTTGTCCTGCGCGATCAATTGTTGTACTTGCGCTTGCGTTTGTTCGGAATAGGCGCTCAGGTATTTCAGGGATGGCTGCATGCGGAGAAGGGCGGGGCGGGGCGCGGAGGTGTCAGTAAGGCGAGAATGTACCATACCGCCGCGCCCCGCGCTGCGCCGGCTCTTGCACGGGGCCGCCTGCGCCGCCCCGTGCCGCCGTCAAGCGGTGCGCGCAGGTCAGCCCTGGCCCTTGTCGTCCTCGTCCTTGCTGCCTTGCCGGCTCGCCTTGGCTTGCTGCTCGGCGCTGCCGCTGCGTGCCGCGCTACTGCTACCGCTGCGGCTTTCATAGGCGCGCTGGGCCGATTGTCGGCTCTCCCCGCCTTTCCTGCCGATTTCCGCCATGTGTACACGGTTGCGGCTGACGGCTTCACCGCCTTTCTGCCCGGCCCGGCGTGCTTCTTCCGAGTCGAATTCATGCGCCGTGCCCTTTTGATGGGCTGCCTGACCGCCCTTGCTGGCAATTTCGCGTTGTTGCTCCTCGTTCATGGCGGCAAAGCCGCGTTTGCTCGTGCCTTTGCTGCTGCCCGGTTCGCCCGCTTTCTGGCTGCTGCCAGCGCCTTTGCCCTGCTCATTACTGTTAGCCATGTCGCTCTCCTTGCTGTCGGGTGGGGTCTAGTGTTCAATTCAACTGCTCAATGCGCCTGATCGGATTGCCTGCCGCTCTCGCGGCTGCGGCCCGCACCATCGTGGCGGCCCGTGGCGTGCATTTTTTCGAGCATTTCACGCTGGTGCTGCGTGGCTTTTTCCGTTTCTTCGGCCGTCTTGCGCACCACTTCATCGGCGAAGGCCACGGCCGTACGGCTGGCTTCGGGCAGGTGGTTCTCTGCCGTGCGGTTCATCTCGACATTGGCGTTGGCGACGAGATTGCCGAGTTGCTGCTGGTACTGGCGCAGCTTGTTGCTGCCCGGCTGCAACTGAGCAGCGGCCTGCGACATGAACTCGCCCGTGTCGCGCGCGCACAGCAGTTGCTGGCTGGCGCTGCTCCATTCCTGCAGCAGGTCTTGCGCCAGCCGCAGATGCAGCTCGCTCAGTTGCTGCGCCGTATCGAACAGCTTGCGCGATAGTTCTGTGGCGAAATTGCTCTGGGCCTCCAGGTGGGATTTCAGGGCGGGGCTGAGACTTTGGGGGGTACTGTTGGTGAACATGTTCTACCTCAATGAAAATCTGGTCCGAGAAACACCCGGTGCACCGGATGCGGCGTGTGCTGAAACAAGCAAAGAGATAGACGCCGGATGGCGTGCCAGGTTCCACGCCGGATGCCGGTTTGGTGCGAGAATGGCGCCTGGCAGGCAGAAAATCGCGATGACTTTGTGCCAGATCAAATGAACGTGAATCGGCTTGCCACCGCTGGCAGCCATGCTGCTTGTGTGGAAAATGCTGGTTTACAGGCCCGGCCGTGCGACAATAGTCGGCTCGCGGCAGCGCAGCCGATGGCCGGCGCGCGTGGCTGAGCCGAGCATAGCCCACCTTTTTTGCCTTATTCCGCGACCATGACGCATCCCGAATACATCCTGACCCTGTCCTGCCTGGACCAGCGCGGCATCGTGCACCGCGTGTCTGGCTTCCTGGCCGAACACGGCTGCAACATCCTCGATTCCGCCCAGTTCGGTGACCAGGAATCCCAGCTGTTCTTCATGCGCGTGCATTTTGCGCTGGAAGACGGCGCCGTCAGCGACGCCCAGTTGCGCAGCGACTTCGCCGACCTGTCGCAAGCCATGCAGCTGAATGGCCAATTGCACGATGCGCGCGTCAAGCCGCGCGTGATGCTGATGGTGTCGAAGATCGGCCATTGCCTGAACGATTTGCTGTTCCGCTACAAGAGCGGCTTGCTGAACGTGGAAATTCCCGCCATCGTGTCGAACCACATGGAGTTCTACCAGCTGGCGGCCAGCTACAATATTCCCTTCCACCACCTGCCGCTGGCGGCCGGTGCGCCGGAAGCGGCCAAGCTGGCGCAGGAAGCGAAGATCATCGAGCTGATGGACACGCACAAGATCGACCTGGTGGTGCTGGCGCGCTACATGCAAATCCTGTCGCCCGGCCTGTGCCAGGCGCTCGACGGGCGCGCCATCAATATCCATCATTCCTTCCTGCCCAGCTTCAAGGGTGCCAAGCCGTATGCGCAGGCGCACCACCGCGGCGTCAAGCTGATCGGCGCGACGGCCCATTTCGTCACGGGCGACCTGGATGAAGGCCCGATCATCGAGCAGGATGTCGAGCGCGTCGACCATGCGATGGATGCCGACACCCTGACGGCCATCGGCCGCGACGTCGAGTGCGTGGTGCTGGCGCGCGCCGTGAAATGGTTCGTCGAGCACCGCATCCTGAAAAATGGCGACAAGACGGTCGTTTTCCGCTGATACCGACTTCACTATTCACTTTACCGAGACAGAAATACGATGGCCCTTAAAGCAACAATTTTCAAAGCCGATCTGCAGATCGCCGACATGGACCGTAATTATTACCAGGATCACGCGCTGACCCTGGCGCGCCATCCGTCCGAAACGGACGAGCGCATGATGGTGCGCCTGCTGGCGTTCGCCATCCACGCCGACGAGGCGCTCACTTTCACCAAGGGTTTGTTCGATACGGAAGAGCCCGACCTGTGGCAGAAAGACTTGACGGGCGCCATTCAGCTGTGGATTGAAGTGGGCCAGCCCGATGAAAAACGCATCCTGAAGGCGTGCGGGCGTTCGGAACAGGTCATCGTCTACAGCTATGGCGCAACCAGCCACATCTGGTGGAAGCAGATCGCGAACAAACTGGAACGGGCGAAGAACCTGACCGTGATCAACCTGCCTTCCGAGGCGGCGCAAGACATGAGCAAGCTGGCGCAGCGCAACATGCAGTTGCAATGCACGATCCAGGATGGCCAGATCTGGCTGACCGACAGCGTCAACACGGTCTTGATCGACCGCGAACCGGTGAAGCCGGCGCGCTGATGTTGACCGTTTGAAACGCAAAAAGCCCGGAGCGATCCGGGCTTTTGTCATTGCAGGCGTTTAATTGGGTGCGCTGCCCAGGCGCTTGATGCTGCTCGAACGCTGCATGCTGCGGCTGATGCGCGGATCGCCGTAGTAGCTCACCTCGCCCGAGCCGCCGATGCTGATGGTCAAGTCGTCCTTGGCCCACACTTGCGCTTCGCCCGAGCCGCCGATGCTCACCTGCACCTCGCGCGCGGCCAGGCGGCCTGCCTGGATATTGCCCGAGCCGCCGATCGATGCCGTCAGTTGCTCCGTCTTGCCGCTGGCCTTGAAGTTGCCGCTGCCGCCGATGGCCACGGCCACCTGGCGGCTGTCGAGATCGCGCGCGTGGATGGAACCGGAGCCGCCCACGTCGAAGCGCAGGTTTTCGGCGCGCAAGCCCGTTGCCGTGATGTTGCCCGAGCCGCCCACGCTGATGCGCTCCACCTGGCGCGCCTGGATGACGATGGTCAGGCTGCTCTGGCGGAAATTCGCGTTGCGCTTGGCGGGGCGGATGCGCAGGGTGCCGTTTTCCACGGCCGTCTCGATCATCGGCAGGATATTGTCATCGGCCTCGATGGTGACGCTGTCCGTGTTGCCAATGCGCAATTCCACCGTACCCGGCACATTCAGCGCCACGGCATGGAAACTGCCCACTTCGCGCGTCTGCTTTTGCAGCTTGCCACTGCCCTGGATGCTGTTGCCGGAAATCCAGTCCAATGGCGACGCCAGCGCCGACGCGGCCGGCATGGCCAGCGCGCAGGCGGCCAGCAGCAGGGCGGTGGCGGCGCGGGCATGGCGCGGGTGGAAAAGTGGCTGTGTCATTCTTGCTCCCTGTTTTGAATTGGACTGCATGCATGGTATGCCAGCCGGCCACGCCTGCGTACCGCGCTGCGACAGACGGCAATGCTGGCGGGACAGAATGCAGGAGGCTGCGACAGGATGGCATGAGGTATCATGCGGGTATTGGACATACGACGACCGGCACGCGCCGGCCACACTACTGGAATTACATGCTGATCATCACCATCAAACAGGGCAAGGAAAAGAGCTTGCTGGGCCAATCGTGGATTTACGCGTCTGCGATTGAAAAAGTCGAAGGCAAGCCGCAAGAAAAAATGAAGCCTGGCTCGACGGCCATCGTGCAAAGCTCGGCGAAGCAGTTCATCGCCCGCGCCGCCTACAATTCGAAGTCGCAGATCCGCGCGCGCATCTGGAGCTTCAAGGAAGACGAACCGGTCGACCACGCGCTGATCAAGCGCAGGGTCAAGGCCGCCATCGAGAAAAAGCTGCCAGCCATCAAGAAGGCGGGCGAGAACCAGCTGCTGACCCTGATCAAGGGCGAAGACGAGGGCTTGCCGGGCCTGGTGGTGCAGCTGTTTGGCGGCGTGCAAGGCTATCTGATCTGCGAATTCAACGCCGGTGGCGTCGATGCGTGGAAAGTGGCCATCGTGCAATCGCTGATGGCGTCCACGGGTTGCGTGAACGTGTACGAGCGCTGCGACGACTTGATGCGCAAGGGCGAAGGTTTGCCCCTGATCGACGGCGCCCTGGCCGGCGAAGAGCCGCCCGATGAAGTCATGCTGACGGACAACGGCGTGCGCTATGCGCTCGATTTGAAGACGGGGCATAAAAGCAAGTTTCGTTGAGAACGGCCTCCTGACATGAAAAAAAGGCTATGTCACCGTAAGGTGTGGGAACTCTCCCATGGTTGCCTTCAACAATGTTTCTGGGGAGCGGATGCGTCCGGCGTCGAGTATCCAGCGCCACCCCAGATAATTCGG
>NZ_JBNYXS010000029.1:0-70812 GCF_051380775.1 Janthinobacterium pasteuri
ACGCTGGCTCAGTGCGGTGAACTGGGCGATGAAGGTTTTCCACTGGGCTGGCTGCATGGAAGACTCCCGTTTGTCTACTATGTACCGTCAGACAGCAGGGCCCCAGGAAAATTCTCGCAATTCCCCTACTTATCGGGGACAGAGCCAAAGAAAAAGCGGCTGCGACAAAATAACAACGTTGGTGCATTCGCCATGAAATGCGGTTGACGCGCTGCAGCATACGGTGCAGAATCAGCTTCCGCAGGGAAGATCAACCATCAAATAGAAAGGAAACCCATGTTCGAGCAGGCTGGCAGCAAGTCGACTTAGCACTAGCCCCGCGCATGACGCTCGGGGTCATCGGCAGCAATGCCGATCCCGAGCCGGTGTCCTTCAAACCCCGGTGAGGAAACTCGCCGGGGTTTTTTGTTTTGGACGACCGGGTTGAAAGGAAACACCATGAAAATCAAAGTGAAAGCCACGCCCAAGCCGCGCAATCCGCTGGTGGCGGCCGCCAGGTTGCGCGGCGGCGCCGGTGCGCACCAGTCGGAGGCATCGCCGCGCGCGGCGCGCCGGGCCGGCAAGCACCGCCTGCAGCAATGGCTGGCGGGCCGGCTCAAACCTGACGATTAGCGAGCCGGTAGCTCGACGATGAAGTTCGGGTTGAATTGCGGATTTTGCGGCGTGCCGCCGCGCGTCTTGTAACCGCAGGGATTGGATACGACGCGGCACGGGCCGATACGGTAGTCGCGTGAAGCATGGATGTGGCCATGCACCCACAGGTCCGCCTGCGCGACCAGCTCGTCCAGGCGCGAGGCATAGGCGGGCGAACACCCTTCGTTGCCATAGGCATCATCGACCGAGAGCAGCGACGGCGCCATGTGGCTGATGACGACGGTCGCGCCATCGAAAGGCTGCGCCAGTTCGCGCGCCAGCCAGGCTTTTTGCTGCGCGTGGAACATGGCCGTATCGGCCGCGCGCAGCTTGCGAAAGCCCATGTTGGCCAGGCGAATGCGCTTGTAGTCGTTCATGACGGCTTCCGCGTCGCGCATGGCCGACTGGCGCGTATCGTCGCCCAGCAGGCGGAAATCCGTCCACAGAGTCGCGCCCAGGAAGCGCACGGCGTTGCCAGCCTGATCGGTGATGACGTGGCGATCGGCGTCGAGAAAATGCACGTTGTCCGTGGCGGCGCAGGCGCTGCGCAGCTCCTGGCGCACCTTGTCCAGATGGTGGCCATAGCCTTCGTGGTTGCCATGCACGTACAGCACCGGCAGTCCCGCAAACGTGCTGGCGGCCCAGGCGACGGCGCGGGGGCCCGTGTCGATGTCGCCGGCCAGGATGACGGCGTCGGGACGGCTGAGTGCGAGGTCGCCCTGTGGCGCGTCGTCGCGCCATAACTCATGGTGCAGGTCCGACAAAATCAGTAAACGCATGCGGTGTCCAGGCGATTCGAGAGTACGCCATCGTACCTGAAAACCCTCACTCTTCCTCCAGCGCGGCGAAGCTGTGCGCCAGGTAGTCGATCAGCGCGCGCACGGCCGGCAGCAGGCCGCGCCGTGAAGGAAACATGGCGTGGATGATTTCACGCATCAGCATGGCGCGCGTGACGCAGGCTGGCGCCGTGCCGATCGACACGTATGCCGTGCTGGCTGAAGTGATGGGCACCTGGAACCGCGCCGACGCGATGGAGTTCGCGGACATCATGACTGACCATATCGTGGCGCCGTACCGCGCGCTGATCGAAAACTATGACAAGGCGCAGGGCGTGCAAAAGCATGGCCGCGAAACCAAGCTGGAGATGCTGGAGTCGGCTGCCAGGGCGTGATCGTCACTGCGCCGCTACGGCGCTTCGTAGCTGTGGCGTATCGCCGTCAGTACGCCGCGCTGTTCCAGGTGCGTGATGGCGGCGTTCAGGCGCGCCAGGTCGGCGGCGCTGGTCGTGCGCGTATTGAGCATCAGATGCACGGGGGCGCGCAGGGCCAGGAAGGGCAGGGCGGTCAGGGGGACGCCCTGCAGGCGCGCTTCGTGGCGCACGGCCAGCACGTCGCCCAGCAGCAGGTCGGCGCGGCCCGCGTCGAGCATGCGCACGCCTTGCTGGAAGCTGCCGAACGTATTCAGGCGGCCTGCCTTTTCCAGCGCCGGCCGGATCGCCGCGTACTGCGCGCCATACCAGCCCACTTTGGGCGCCAGCAAGGTCGACTTGCCGCGCGCGAGCTGCTCGAAGCTGCCGATCTGACGATGGTCGGCGGGCGAGCCCGATTTGCTGAAGAGTCCCACTGCTTCGTCGCGATACGAGATGGAAAAGCGGGCATAGGACCGGCGTTCCGGTGTATCGGAGGCGGCCAGCATCAGGTCCAGTCCCCCTTTCTGAAACAGCAACTGGCGCCGCGCGGTGGGCAGTTCCGGCAGGGTGACCAGGGTACAGCGGGCTTCCTTGAAAATGGCTTTCAGCAACTCCAGGTCCAGGCCCGTATAGCGGCCCTGGGCATCGCGGTAGACATACGGCGGCCACTGCTCGAGCGCCATCGTCATGCGGCAGGCCACGGCGGGCAGGGCAGATAGGCCGAGCACTGCCGCAAACAGGAAATGGCGCATGCGCATACGGGGGTTCCTGGAGTTTAAACGTGATATTCAATTTGCCAGAATGGCCATGGAAGTCAAGGGCTGCGGCTGCTGAAGGCCGGTCTGGAGCACATTTCCTGGAATTTTGCACGTTTCCCCCCTTGCCCCATTGGTTTTGCCTCCGGTACGGTGAACACCGTGCAGTGTAATCGGCTATAGTGGCGCGGTGCCACCACTGCCCCGCAAAGGAAGACCGCTTGACTGCCCCGCTCGAGATCGCCGCCAATGTACTGATGACTGCCTCCATCATTCTGGCCGGACGCAATAATATTCATTCCTGGTGGATCGGCATTGTCGGCTGCGTGCTGTTTGCCGTACTGTTTTTCCAGGTTAATCTGTATGCCGACGTGATGCTGCAGCTGTTTTTCATCGTCACCTGCGTCATCGGCTGGCTGCAATGGCGGCGCGGCGCCGGCGGCAAGCCGTTGCCGATCACGCGCACGGGCTGGCGCAGCCTGGCCTGGGTAGTGCCGGCCGGCATCGCCTGCGTGGTCATCTACGGCATGTTGCTGCACCGCTTTACGAATGCCTACGCGCCCTTCATCGATTCGGCAGTGTTGGTATTTAGCATCATCGCGCAATTCTTGCTGATGAGCCGGCGCATCGAAACCTGGGTCTTTTGGCTGCTGGTCAACACGGTGGCCGTGCCGCTCTACTACAGCCGCGGCCTGCACCTGACGGCCGTGCTGTATGCGGCCTACTGGGTCAACGCCCTGATTTCCTGGTACTGGTGGGGCGTGCAGGCGCGCCGCGCGGCGCTGGCGCCCGTGGCGATGGCCGACGCCTGATATTGCCAAACCCCAAATCCTTAGATTCAAATCATATATACAATCAATTTTTAATTCGTTCACGCCATAAAGACACCGAGATATAGTGGCCTTTCCCCGCTTACCGGTGTCTTTTATGTTGCGCTTTAGTCTTTCTGCCTATTTTTACGCCGCCCGGCACCAGCTGACCATGCAATGCATGGCGCAGTCGATGCCGATGCGTGCCCGTCCACGCATCCCGTAAGTCATTCCCATCCGTTTCATTGTCGTTTGCCCGCTGGCCTACCCGGTCCGCGTGCCCCAGCTCGGCCTTTTTTATCTGAAAAAGGCTGCAATCCCAATAAGAGGAAACCATGTTCAAACCACTCGCCATCAGTCTCGCCATCGCCGCCGCCTTTCCCGCTTTCCCCACGCTTGCCCACGCCGAGGAGGAACTGCTGCGCGTCAACGTCACCGGATCGAATATCCGCGTCAGCGAAAAGGAGGGCGCCAGCGCCGTGCAGGTCATCACCGCCAAGGAATTGAAAGCCAGCGGCAAGACCAGCGTCTCGGAGGTGCTGCGCGCCATTTCCGCCAACAGCGGCAATAGCTACAACGAACAATATACGGGCAGTTTCTCGGCCGGCACCTCGGGCCTGTCGCTGCGCGGGATCGGCCAGCAAAATACCCTGATCCTGGTGAATGGCCGCCGCGTGGCCAGCTATGCCACGGCGCAGGATTTGCAGCAAACCTTCGTTGACCTGAACAGCCTGCCGATGGCGGCCGTGCAGCGCATCGAAGTGCTCAAGGATGGCGCCTCGTCCGTGTATGGCTCGGACGCCGTGGCTGGCGTGGTCAACATCATCCTGTACAAGGAATTCACGGGTACGGACATCACGGCGCAATGGGGGGGGTCGACGCAAGGCACGGGCCAGCATGAAAAGAGCGCGGCGCTGCAAACGGGTTTCGGCAAGCTAGAAGAAGATGGCTACAGCGTGGTCTTCTCGGTCGACGCGCAGCAGCGCGACAAGCTGCAGCAAAGTGACGTGGCATGGCTGCGCGATGCCGATTACCGCAAGCAGCAGCGCGGCAGCCTGGGCTGGACCGCCACGAATTATGCCGGCAACGATCCCACGCAGACCCTCGGTGGCGTGCGTGGCCCGCTGCAACTGGTGTCGTACAAGGATATCAATCCTGATCGCAGTGGCCAGGTGCAGGCCTACAATCCGGCGCCATATAAAACGCTGATCCCGGGCATCCAGCGCATTCATTCTTCGCTGCGCGGCACCCTCAAGCTGAACGCGGACACGCAAGCCTATGTCGACCTGCTGCACAGTTATTCGCGCGCCGACCAGACCTTCAGCGCGCCACTGACGGTGAATAACGCCACGCGGGTGTGGAACAACAGCACCAAGCTGCTCGACACCATCCCCGTGGTGCTGCCCGTGGGCCACCCGAACAATCCAGGCACGACACCCTTGCCGTTTACGGCCACCCTGTTCGACCTGGGGCCGCGCCTGAAGCAGGACCGCGTCACCTTCTACCGCGCGCTGGCCGGCGCCAAGGGTACCTGGGCGGGCTGGGACTGGGACACGGCCGTTGCCCATTCCAGCAGCAAACTGGAAGAAACGGTGCAGAACTTCGTCAACCGCTATGCATTCCAGAAAGTGCTGGCCGAGGGCAGCTACAATTTCTTTGACCAGTCGCAAAACAGCGAAGCGGTGCGCAACCGCCTGCGCCTGTCGACCCTGCGCCCGGCCGAATCGACGCTCGACACGCTCGACTTCTCGGCGGCCAAGGATATCCTGGACTTGCCGGCGGGCCCGTTGGGCTTTGCCGCCGGCTTTCAATGGCGCCGCGAAAAGATGGATTCGCAAACCTCGACGGCCGTGCTGTCGGGCACGGAACTGCGCCCCGCACTCAATATCATCGACGGCTCGCGCAATGTGTCGGCCCTGTTTGCCGAATTCAATGTGCCCGTGGTGAAGGACCTGTCCGTCAACGTGGCGGGCCGCGCCGACCATTACAGCGACTTTGGCAATGCGTTTTCGCCCAAAGCCAGCGCCCGCTATCAGGCGGCGCCGTGGTTGCTGCTGCGTGGCACCGTTTCACGCGCCTTCCGTGCGCCGTCGCTGCCGGAAATCACCGACAGCACGGCCGTCAGCTATACCAGCGTGATCGATGCCCGCGATCCCTTGACGCCAACGCAGTCGCGCGGCGTGACGGTCATGACCATCGCCAATCCGCACCTGCGTCCCGAGCGCTCGAACAACCTGAACCTGGGCGTGGTGGTGTCGCCCACCAGCAGTTCGAGCATCGGCCTCGATTACTACCGCATCAAGCAAGATGGCGTGATCGGCACGGCCAGCGCCACCACCATTCTGAAGAATGAAAACACGGCGCCGCAACAGATCACGCGTGGTGCCGATGGACGCATCACGACCCTGTATCGCCAGTTCCGCAATCAGGGTCAGCGCGAAGTGTCGGGCATCGATATCGACCTGCGCCAGCGCTTTGCCGATAAGGACTGGGGCAAGCTGACGCTGGCCGGCCAGCTGAGCCGGGTGCTGCGCTTTGCCGAACCGCTGTCCGACGGCGCGCCCCTCACCGATGGCGCCGGCACCAATTATTTCGGCTCCATCCCGACATGGCGCGGCGTCACCTCGGCCACCTGGGAGCAGGGCAAGTGGTCGTCCACGCTCACATGGAATTACGTGGGCAGCTATGCGCAAAACACACATCTGGATGAATCCGTGGCCGCCTTCAGCACCTTCGACGTGACCAGCAGCTGGCAGGTGACACCAAAGGCGAACCTCACTTTCATCGTGCAAAACCTGGCCAACAAGCGCGCGCCCTGGGACTATGCCTCCACCGGCTTTGATTTTACCCAGGCCGATCCCCGTGGACGCTTTGCATCGCTCAAGCTGAACTACAAGTTCTGAGCGCGCGTCACAGGTAGCGTTAGCCGCCGCCCGCCGCCTGCCGCTGTCCTGTCTGCTCCTGCAGGCGCTGGCGGTAGGCGCTGGGCGTGATGCCCATGCGCTCGCGAAAGGCGGTGGCGAAGTTGCCCGCGTTGTGAAAACCGATCAGCAGGGCGATATCCTGCACGTCGATGTCCGTCTGCTGCAGCAATTCCACACCGCGGGCGATGCGCGCTTCGCGGATGAAGGCGAAGACCGTCATGCCCGTTTGCTCGCGGAACATCAGGGTCAGCTTTTCGCGGTAAGTGCCCACGCTGCGGGCGATGTCGGACAGGTTGGGCAGGCTGCCCAGATTGTCGACAATGAGCTGTTTGACCGCATTGACGAACACCAGGTCGGGATGCTGCAGCTTGTCGCTGGCCGACGTCGTTGTGGGCAAGGTACTGTTGCTTTTACGCATCAAACCCAGGTGGATATGGATGCGCGCGGCCAGTTCTTCCGGCGTGAACGGCTTCGAAATGTAGTCGACGCCGCCCACTTGCAAGCCCATGATGCGTTCTTCGGCAGCATCGGCGGCGCTGAGAAAAATCACGGGTATCTGTTCCGTTTCGGGATTGGCCTTGAGCAAACGGCATGCCGTGTAGCCATCCATCTCGGGCATGCGCACATCGAGCAGGATCAGGTCGGGATGCGTGGCCAGTGCCAGCTGGTAGCCCTGATAACCGTTGAAGGCGATGCTGAAACGGTAGGGTTGTTCGCTGAGCAGCCCTATCAACAGGCGCTGCTCGAACGCGGAATCATCCACGATCAAGATGTTTTTTTTGACGGTTTCACAGGTCAGTGGCATGGCAGGGGAGACTTAATTAAATAGCAAGTTGTGGCTCATTATGCCTCGCTTTTTCTTTTTTTTCAGCTTTTCTCGTATTTTAAAAGATGTTTCTCCGCAAGAAGAAGCGGCGATTTCCCAGATCGCTAATAATTAATTCATGCATTGATTTTAAGCAATGTCGATTATTAAAAAATCTGCTTTGCCAATGCGGCAAAAAAGCTGAAGGCCCCCGCTTCCTGGCTCTTGGCGCTGATATTTTGTTGTCCTGGTTTGCGTGCCCCAAAAAACGCCGGCAATACCGTGACTATCCTCGATGCCCTTCATATTGGCGGGCGCATTAATGATGTTTTATCATCAGGAGGTATCATGTTGCGAGCTATTTTCCCCCGCCTGATAGTTGCCGCCAGCGTCGCCGTTGCCAGCACGGCACTCGTGCCTGGCGTCGCCGACGCGGCCGTGTATCTGAACGGCAGCAACACCGCAACCTTTGACGTCACCTTGAAAGTCGTCGCTAATTGCACCATCCTGGCGGGCAATCTCGACTTCGGTCAAAGTCAGGGTGTACTGGCTACTGCCGTTAACGTCAATACGACGGTGAATGTCACCTGCACCAATACCACGCTGTATAACGTGGGCCTGACGGCGGGCACGGGCACGGGGTCGACCGGCACCACGCGCTACCTGAGCGGCACCGGCGGCAACCTGGACAAGGTCCAGTTCAATCTTTACCAGACGGCTGGCAGCACCTTGTGGGGCGATATCCAGGGCACGAATACCGTCGCTGGCACCGGCAACGGTTCATCGCAGCCGATCACGGTGTACGGCAATATTCCGCCGCAAACGACTCCGGCGCCCGATACCTACAAGTCGACTATCACGGCCACTGTTTACTTTTAAGCCAGGCGCTGCGTGAAGGCCGGTTTGACTTCCCTGATGAAAAGCGTGCTGGCGCTGCTGGCCTGCTGCGCGGCGGGCGTGCAGGGCGCCAATCTGCAGATTTCGCCGGTGACGCTGACCCTGCGCGCAGCACAGAGCGCGGTCGCGATCAACCTGCAAAACCTGGGCGACCAGCCCATGTATGGGCAGGTGCGGGTGTTCGCCTGGGATCAGCGTGATGGCGAGGAAACGCTGGCGCCGACGCAGGAATTGGTGGCCAGTCCGCCGATCGTGGAAATCGCCGCCAACAGCCGGCAGACCATCCGCCTGGTGCGTGCCCAGGCTGGCTCCATCGCGCAGGAAAAGACGTATCGCGTACTCATCGATGAAGTCAGCCGCGAAGATGACCCGGGCCGCAGCGGCGTCGATATCCGCCTGCGCTACTCGGTGCCTGTGTTCGTGTTGCCGGCCGGTGCACCCGGCAAGGAAATGCTCGACTGGCAAGTCTTTCGCGAGCAGGGCGCATGGATGTTGCGTATCAAGAACAGCGGCAACCTCCATGCGCAGATCGGTGCGATGACATTCACGAATCAGGCGGGCAAGGAGTTTGTCATCAGCAAGGGGCTGTTTGGCTATGTCCTGGCGGCACGCATGCGCGTATGGCGCTTGCCCGTTGCCAGGGAGGCTGAACTGGATGGGCCGTTGAGCATTGCGGTGCATGTGAATGCAAAGGCGATCGTGGCCACGAATTCGACACCTTGAACATGGCCACCATGGCGGGCAAGCTTGTCGCGCGCCTTCGGCATGGGCGCAACCGGCTTAAACCATGAGACGCGAACTGAGCTGGCGGACTTGCTGGACCCTGCTGCTGCTGGCCATGGCGGCGCTGGCCAGGGCCGATGGATCGGCTGCCGTGACGGGCGCCGACCCGGGGCCGGCCAGCTTGCCCGGCGATCCGATGGCACCGAATGAACTGTATCTGGAGGTAACCGTGAATGCTGTATCAACCGGGCTGATCTTGCGTTTTACCCAGGTGGGTAAAGGCTTGCGCAGCAGCGTGGCAAACTTGCAGCAGCTTGGGCTGGACCCGGCGCGCCTGGGCGCGCCCGCTTTGGCCGATGTGGCGCTCGAGGCGATTCCGGGACTCAGCTATGAATATGATGCGACGCGCCAGAGCGTGTCGCTGCAGGTCGCGGACGACTTGCGCTCACCGTACCGCATCAATGCACGCCTGGCGGCGCAGACGCCGCCGTCGCGCGTCACACCTGGCGCCGTCCTCAATTACGAAGCCTATGCGGAACTGGGGCAGACGCGGCGCGTTGCCATCTTCAACGATTTGCGCTATTTCAATGACAGCGGCGTCTTCAGCAGTACCGGCACCGTGAACCTGGGGTCGGACCAGCGCAAGTACATGCGCTTTGACACCTTCTGGAGCCGCGCCGACCCCGATACCCTGCAAACGTGGCAAGTGGGCGACCTGATTTCCTCTTCGCTCAGCTGGAGCCGCGCCGTGCGCGTCGGCGGTGTGCAGTGGCGCAAGAATTTCCAGCTACGCCCCGACCTGCTGACCTTTCCCGTCGCCTCCGTCGATGGCACGGCGCTGGTGCCTTCGTCGCTGAGCCTGTACGTCAATGGTGTGCAGCAATATGCTGCCAGCGTGCCCAGCGGTCCGTTTGTGCTGAACCAGGTGGCTGGCATCAATGGCGCCGGGCAAGCCACCGTCATCACGCGCGATGCTCTCGGGCGTAGCGTGACGACCGTGCTGCCCTTGTATGTCGATACACGCATGCTGGCCAGCGGCTTGAGTGATTACTCGGTCGAGGCGGGTGCCGTGCGGCGCGACTATGGCCGCCGCTTGTTCGGTTACGAACGGCAACTGGTCGCCAGCGCTTCCGGCCGCCATGGCGTCAGCGACAACTTCACTCTCGAAGGCCACGCGGAACTGGCCGCCGGCCTGTATCAGGCGGGGGCGGGCGCGCTGCTGCGGCTGGGCCAGGCCGGCGTGCTGAGCGGCTCGCTGTCGGCCAGCGCCGGCCAGTACCGCGGCGCGCAGCTGGGTGCCGGCTACCAGTACATGGGGCCGCGCTTCAGCGTCGATGTGCAAAGCGTGCGCGCCAGCGCCGGTTTTGGCGACCTGGCCTCGCGCGATGGCAGTGCCGTGGTGCGCGCGGCGGATAGATTCACCGTCAGCTTGCCATTGCCGGCAGGAAGCAGCATCAGCAGCAGTTATATCAGTTACCGCACGCCCGGCGCGCCACCGTCGAAGCTGGCCACGATGGGCTTTTCGGCCCCCCTGTTTCACGGCCTGTTCTTCAACGCCAGCCTGTTCCAGGACTTGCGGCAACGCGAGAAGCGGGGGTTTTACTTCGGCCTGAGCATGGCCTTCGACAACAATCTGGCCATCAGCACGAGCAGCAGCCGGCAAAACGGCGAGAGCGGCCGTAGCATCAGCGCGCAGCGCGCGGCGGACTTTGGCGGCGGCTTCGGCTGGGGCTTGCAGGCGGGCACGGCGGGCGGCAATGCCTACCGGCAGGCGCAACTCGAGTACCTGGGCAATGACGGCCGCCTCAGCGCGCGCACGCAAAGCAGCAGCATGGGCAATGCTTCCTCGCTGGGCGCGGCCGGTGCGCTGGTGCTGATGGATGGCCATGTCGAGACGGCGCGCCAGGTGGGTAACGGCTTTGCGCTGGTGTCCACGGGCGGCGTGGGCAATATTCCTGTGTTGCATGAGAACCGTCAGATCGGCGTGACGGGCAGGAGCGGCTATCTGCTCGTGCCGAATTTGAATCCCTATGGCAATAACCAGATCAGCATCGCCACGGAGGAACTCGATGTCGACGCGCGCGTCCCCGTGACAAATATCAATGTCGTGCCGCAACAGCTGGCCGGCGTGCTGGCCGCCTTTCCCATCGAACGCTACAGAGCGGCCACTGTCATCGTGCAAGGCACCGATGGCAAGCCGCTAGCCATGGGCTTGCCCGTGCTGCATGTGCAAAGCGGCAAGCAGACGGTGGTGGGATTTGACGGCATCGTTTTCGTCGACGATCTGCTGGAGCAGAATCAGTTGCAAGTCGGCGAGGGCGACAGCGCATGCACGGTACGTTTTGCCTATGCGCGTCCGGCGGCGGGCGGCTTGCCCGTGATCGGCCCGCTGCGCTGCGCTGCCGCTACTGTCGGCGCCGGGGCAGACCGCTGATGCGCCGCCTGCTGCTATGGCTGACCCTGTTGCTGGGCTGTGCCTGGGGCAGTACGGCGCAGGCCGATACCTGCTCGGTCAGCATGACAAATATCGATTTCGGCGCCGTCAGCCCGATTTCCGGCACCGATTACCTGGCGCAGGCAACGGGTACCTTCAGCTGCGTGTTTTCCTCGCTGAGCCTGGGGCAGTTGCTCACGCCGAATGCGCAAGTGTGCATCTCGCTGGGGCTGGGCACGAATTCCACCTCGGCCTTGCCGCGCAAGCTGGGTAATGGCAGCAATCGCATGGAGTACAACGTGTATGTGGACAGTTCCCATGCCACGGGGAAGATATGGGGCGGCGCCGGCGTTGCGGGCGCGCCGTCGACCTTCGGCATGATTCTGTCGGCCGGCTTGCTGGCGCCGCCCGGCACGTATTCGACGACGTTCACCGTGTACGCGAAGATCCCTGCCGGCACCGCCCTGGCGGCCGTGCCTACGGCGGGCAACGCGAATACCGTGTATACATCGAGTTTTGCCGGGCAGGGCACGTATACCTACACCACGTATGGCCTGGCCAACCTGCAAGGTTGCACGGCCAACAGCGGCAGCTTCGGTTTTACGGTGAATGCTACGGCCGTCAACGACTGCACTATCACCGCCACGCCGATGGCGTTTGCGAACGCCTCCATCTTGACGGGCAACCTGCGCAGCACCAGCACCTTATCGGTGCGCTGCGTCAATAACAATGCCTACCAGATTGCCCTGAACGGCGGCAGCGTGGCACTCAATGTGGCCAACCGGCAAATGAAGAATACGGTGACGACGGACAAGGTCAGTTACCTGTTGTCCGCCACCCTCGATGGTGCGCCGTGGGGCGATGGCACGGCAGGCACCAGCATGGTGACAGGCACGGGCACGGGTGCCAGTGCGCCGCTGACGATTTACGGCCGCGTGCCGGCGCAGGTGTCGCCGCGCCCCGGCGATTACAAGGACACGGTGACGGCAACGATTTATTTTTAGAACGTGACGGTGACGAGGCCGGCGCCTGCTGGTGTTGTCTGCTGGAGCAGCAGATACGGCGTGTTGTGCTGGCAGCGTACCTGGGCGCTGTTGCGCTGCGTAACGATGGTGCACGCTTCCTGGACGACGAAAGTGGCCTGGAGCGTCGCGGAAGACACGCTACCGGCGGTGGTGGTCTGGCAAAGGGACAAGGCGAGCAGGGCGGGCAGTACGGCAAGCTTCAAAGGGGTCATCGTGAACGCAGTGAGTGAAAAACGGGCGTGGGCAGCAGCGTCGGAAGGCGTGGCTGGCACCGTTTTTCGCACCGGGATTGGGAGAGCAGAACCAGCCATGATTGTACTTGAAGAAGGAAAGTGTGAGTTTTCGCGTATTTTCAGTCCCTCGGCATAGTGGGCAAGTAACTTTGCATTTGATAGTAACTGATGTTTCCGTATTGCAACTGAAATATTTTCTATTGTTGTGTTGAATCAACGTGAGGAGATGGTCATGAAACATACCAACTTTAACAATTTGCCATGCCCGATCGCACGCAGCCTGGGCAAGGTGGGCGAATGGTGGAGCATCCTCATACTGCGTGAAGCGTTTTATGGCAAGACGCGCTTCGACGAATTTGAAAAAAGCCTCAAGATCGCGCCCACCATCCTGACGCGCCGGCTGGCCGACCTGGTGGAGGGTGGCTTGATGACGCGCCGCCTGTATTGCGCCAAGCCGCCCCGCTACGATTATGTGCTGACCAAGTCCGGGCGCGCCTTCAAGCCCGTCTTGCTGGCTTTTATTGCCTGGGGCAATGAAAACTTCGCGCCGGAAGGCGCCAGCCTCGTCATCGCCAGTCGCGACACGGGCCTGGCCGCCGATCCCGTGCTGGTCGACGCCATGACGGGCTTGCCCATCAATGATGAGTACTACGCGTTTGCGCCGGGCCCGGCCGCCAGCGACAGCATGCGCAGCATCATTCTCGATGCGGAGAAAAGCAGCGGCATCGCGCCCAAGCCGAAGGCCGCACCCGCCAACCGCGGCTGGGTGGCGGAAGGGCATCTGGCTTGAAGGGGCGACGGTGGGCGCGCATCAGGTTTGGTGAAAAGCAAAGCGGACAAGGCGGTATGGCCTTACTGTCGCACTATGCAACACCCGTGTGGCGCAGGCCCGGTTGTGCGGGGCCGGCCGCCCTCCGTCGTCCGTTACTGTCCGTTGAAGGAGATCTGCGATGAGCACATTGCAACAACACTTACGCCGCGCCGCCACCGTGCTGGCGCTGGCAGCCCTGTTGGGCGCCTGTTCCCATGGTCCGCATCATCCGGGCGGCCATGACGTTACCTTGACGGGCGCGCAGGAGGTGCCGGCCAACACCAGCACGGCCAGTGGCAGCAGCACTATTCGCGTTGCCCACGACCGCAGCGTCAGCGGCGGCGTGCGCTATACGGGCATGCTGGCCACCGTCGCACATCTCCATGAAGCGCCGACCGGCGCCAACGGCCCTGTCATCTTGCCGCTGGTGAAAACCGCCGAAGGCATGTTTGCCGTGCCGGCCGGCACCCTGCTCACGCTGCCCCAGTATGCGAGCTACCAGGCCGGCAAGCTGTACGTCAACGTGCACAGCGCCGCCTACCCGGCGGGCGAGATCCGCGCCCAGCTAGAGCCCTGACCGGCTGCCGGCGTTTTTCCAGAAACCTCCTTGGGCCGCGCGAGCGGCCTTTTTTTACGCCCGGCGGCCAGCCCGTGCAGCGCGCTGCAAGGGCGTTCCATGCTGACCATCCTTGCCATCACCTTTCCTTCTTCGCCCTGGTGCTGTGCGGTTATCTGGCGTGCGCAATGATCATGGCGGGCGTGACCATGGACATGACTCTCAGCCATCGCATCGACTGGAACAACTGCTGCTGCATCCGCTGCTGGTGTGGGCCATTGGCCACGCGGCCATCGCGCTGGGTGCACCGCTCGATCCGTTCGCGCTGACCTGCATGGTGCTGGTGGCTTGCCTGCCCAGCGCCAGCAACGTGTCGCTGCTGTCGGAACGCTTCGGGGCCAACACGGCGCGCATCGCCCGCATCATTTTAGTGTCGACGGCGCTGTCGTTTTTGACGTTTTCGGCGGCCGTCAGCTGGCTGGCGTGACGTTGGCGGCGATCAGCGCGCCCAAGGCCTGCGCCGCGCCGGGTTGATTGTCCAGCGCCAGGCCATGCGCCATGCTGGCCTGGTCTTGCATGCTGCGGTTCTGTCCCAGCTTCCATTTGCCCGTGATGCGCGTGAGGGGGATTTCGATGCCCACGATGGCTTTCAATAGCTTGTCGATATAGTCGGCCGGCGCATCGCTCACCCTCCACGGCGCAGCTTGATTTGCCTCATGGCGCGCCGTCAGCCGCTCCAGCAAGTCCATCAGCCACGCGGCATCGTCGATGGCGCGCAGGGGGCCGTGGGCGTGCACCACCGCGTAATTGAAGGTCGGCACTTCCTTGCCGCTGCGCTGCTTTTCCGCGTACCAGGCGGGCGTGATGTAGGCGTGCGGCCCCTGGAAAATCACCATACAGTCATCGTCCCCGCCGGCGCGCCACAGCGGGTTGGCGCGCGCCACGTGGGCGCGCAGGATGCCGAACGGGGCCGCGGGCGTGGGCGCGGCGATTTCGAACGGCAGATGGTCGGCGCATAAGCCATCCTCGCCGTGGCGCACCAGCGCGCCCAGCGGATGGGCCTGGATCAGGCCATGCAGTACGTCGAGGCGCTCTTCGCGAAAACTGGCGGGCGTGTACATCTAGGCCGCTCCTTCCACGACCATATCGGCCGTCAGCGAATTGGCGATGTAGCAGCGCTCGTGCGCGTCGTGGTGGAGGGCGGCCAGCACCTCGGGCGAGGGCGGTGTTCCCGCGAAGGCGATGCGCGGGCGCAGCACGATGCGGGTCATTGCCAGCCGCCCCGCAGCATTTTTACCCAGCACGCCGACGGCCTCGTCGCGGTAGTCATCGATGACGTAGCCGCGCTGCGCTGCCAGCGACAGAAAGAACAGCATGTGGCAGCTCGACGTGGCGGCCACCAGTGCTTCTTCCGGATCGATATTTTCCGCCACGGACATGGGCAGCGGCACGGACAGGGGCGACGACGAGGCGGGCACGCGCAAGCCGCCGTCGAACTGCCATTCATGGCCACGGCTGTAGCGTTGGCCGGCGAAATCCTGGCCGTCGCGCTGCCAGGCCACGGTGGCGAAAAACTGATGCATGGGTGCTCCATGGGAGTAATTGGGGATGCCTCATCTTAGCGTCAGTCTTGGCTATTTAAAACAGCCAATAAGTGCTATCTTGAAGCTACCAATTTGAGGATGCTCCATGCCCTTGCCTGCCACGCACCTGAACCAGATCATCGCTGCCTTGCCGCTGCAGCGCGGCGCCATCGAACCGCTGTTTCGCCAGTTGTATGCGGCCATCAAGGCCGCCATCCTCGATGGCCGCATGAGTCCCGGCATGCAGTTGCCGCCCACGCGCGACTTTTGCCGCCTGCTGGCCGTGTCGCGCCAGACGGTGCTCAATGCGTATGCGCTGCTGGTGGCCGAAGGCTATCTCGATGGCGCCGTGGGGCGCGGCACTTTTGTCAGTCGCGACGTTCCGTTGCCCGTACCCATGGTTGCGCAGGCCGGCAAGGCGGAAGCGCCCGGCCTGCTGCGGCCCCTGTCGGCGCGCGGGCAGGGCGTGGTAGCGGCCATGCGCCAGGTGGCGTTCCACCGGGGGCCGCTGCGCGCCTTCCGCGTCGGCATGCCGCGCATCGACCATTTCCCGTTCGACGTGTGGAACCGTCTGGAAGCGCGCCGCTGGCGCCGCCCCGACCACCAGCTCGGCTACAGCGACCCGGCCGGCTACTTGCCGCTGCGCGAGCTGCTGTGCGTGTACCTGAAGGCCTCGCGCGGGGTCCAGTGCACGCCGCAGCAGATCGTCATCACCTCCGGTTCGCAGCAGGCGCTGTTCATGCTCTCGACTATTTTGCTGTCACCGGGCGATGCGGCCTGGATGGAGTCGCCCGGCTACCGGGGCGCCAGCGGCCCATTGCGCGCGGCCGGTGCGCGCGTGTTTCCCGTTCCAGTCGATGCGCACGGACTGGACGTGGCGTATGGCGTGGCGCACTGTCCGCAGGCGAAGCTGGTGTACGTGACGCCATCGCACCAGATGCCGCTGGGCGTGAGCATGAGCTTGCCGCGCCGCCTGGCCCTGCTGGCCTGGGCCGCGCACAACAAGGCCTGGCTGGTGGAAGACGATTACGACAGCGAATACCGCTACGCGGGCGCGCCACTGGCCTCGCTGCAAAGCCTGGACCGCGATGGCTGCGTGGTCTACGTGGGCACCCTGTCAAAAGTGCTGTTCCCCGGCCTGCGCCTGGGCTATATGGTGGCGCCGCCCGCGCTGGCCGGGGCGCTGGTGCAAGCCAAGGCCGTGATGGACCGCCACACGGCCATCGTGCCGCAGATGGCGCTGGCCGACTTCATCGCCGAAGGGCACTTCGGCCGGCATATCCGCCGCACGCGCGACAGCAATGCGGAGCGGCGTGACCTGCTGGTGCGCGGCATCGCGCGCGAGCTCGACGACCAGCTCGCGTGCGGCCCGGCCGACAGCGGCCTGGAACTGTGCGCGTATTTTCGCGGCGGCCACGATGAAGAAACGGTGGCGCGCGCGGGCGTGGCGCGGGGCATCGAACTGCGTCCGCTGGGGCACTATGCCGACCCTGACGCCGGCGATGCCTGCGCCACGCCGCCCGGGCTGCTGCTGGGCTTTGCGGCGATTCCCCCGGCCGAGATGGCGCACGGTCTGCTGGAACTGGGGCGCATCCTGCGCGGCCGATAAACTATACTGAGACTTGCCCGCATATGAAGAACACGACCATGACCGCCATCCGCTGCACCTGGGCCAATCCGGCCAATCCCCGCTATCTCGACTACCACGATACGGAGTGGGGCGTGCCCTGCCACGACGAGCGCCGGCTGTTCGAGATGCTGAACCTGGAAGGCGCGCAGGCGGGCCTGAGCTGGGAAACCATCCTCAACAAGCGCGACACCTACCGCGCGGCCTTTGACGGCTGGGACGCAGAAAAGATCGCTGCGTATGGCCCGGAAAAGGTGGTGCAGCTGCTGGCCGACCCCGGCATCGTGCGCAACCGCCTGAAGGTGGCGGCAGCCATCACGAATGCGCAAGCCTACCTGCGCCTGCGCGCGCAAGGCCAGACCCTGGACAGCTTTTTGTGGGCGTATGTCGATGGCCAGCCCATCGTCAACAGCTGGCAGCCGGGCGAATTCCCTGCCAAGACGGCCTTGTCCGACACATTGTCGAAAGACTTGCTCAAGCTGGGCTTCAAGTTCGTCGGCTCGACCATCGTCTACGCCTACATGCAGGGAATCGGCATGGTCAACGACCATGCGCCGACCTGCTTTTGCCGCGCGGGGCGCTGATGCGCCGCGCGCTGGTTCTGCTTGATACGGATTTTGACGGCGCCCGCTTTGGCGCAGCCTGTGCGGCGCATGGCGGGCGCCGCCTGCATTACATCGCGCTGGCGCCGCGTCCCGTCGATGCCAGCCACTTGCCCGAAGAGTGGCGCATGCAATGGCCGCCTTGCGTGCCTGGCTTGCACCGCATGGTTTCGCGCGATGGCTTGATTACCCTCGATGTGCTGATCGGCGAGCCCGATGCCTGCCTGGCGCAATTGTCGGCGCGAGTCGATGAAGTACACCTGGCCTGGATACCGGCAGCCACGCCGGTGCTGGCGCGCCTGATGGTCGATGGCGCGCGCCTGCAGGCCGTGCACCTGGACGAGGCGCAGCGCGCGGAGTTGCAAAAAAACGGCTTTGTTTTTGACGAGAGCCGTTTGCGCGCCGTGTTTTATGCGCGGCGCGCCGAGCACGCGGCCGTCACCGCGCCCGAACGTCGCGCCATCGTCATCGGCGCGGGCGTGGCCGGCGCGGCCGCCTGCGAACGGCTGGCCGCGCGCGGCTGGAAGGTGACATTGATTGAACGCCACGCGCAGCCGGCCAGCGAAGCGTCGGGCAACCTGGCCGGCATCTTCATGCCGCTGATGTCGAAGGATGACAATATCGCCACGCGCCTGGTGCGCGCCGCCTACCTGTATTCGCTGAGCCGCTGGAAAGACCTGGGCGGCATCGGCGCCGCCATCGAGGGTGTGCAAAGCGGCGTGCTGCACCTGCCGCGCGACGGTGCGCATGCGCAGGTGCAGCGGCAGATCGCCGCCAGTGGCCTGTATCCGCGCGAGTTCGCCCGCTGGCTCGAAGCGCCCGAGGCGAGCGCCATGCTGGGCGCGCCGGCGCCCGATGGCGCCTGGTGGTTCGAACAGGGCGGTTGGGCGCGACCGTCTTCCGTCTGCGCGGCCATGCTGGACGCCTGCGGCGCCTTGCTCACGCGGCGCTTTTCCAGCAGCGCTCTGTGCCTGGAGCGTGGCGATGAGGAATGGCTGGTGCGCGATGCGGACGGTGCCCTGATCGCGGCGGCACCCACCGTCATCCTGGCGGCAGGCACGGGTGCCGTGGATTTCGAACAGGCGGCCGGTCTGCCGCTAGACGCCGTGCGCGGCCAGGTCACGCACCTGGTCGAGGGCAGCTTGCCCTCTTTGCCGTTCGTCGTCTGCCGCGAAGCCTACATGACGCCGGCGCACCAGGGCATCGTGTGCGTGGGCGCCAGTTACGATGCGGACGCGGATGCCGAGGTGCGCGCGTCGAGCCAGCACGACAATATCCACAAGATCGCCGCTATCCTCGATGTGCCTGCGTTTGACGCGCCGCTGGCCGGGCGCACGGGCTTTCGCTGCATGGCGCCGGACCGTCTGCCGCTGGCGGGCGCCTTGCCCGACCCGGGCGTGCCGGGCCGCTGCGAACGCTTGCGCGACGTACCCCGCTGGCCCGGCCTGTTTGGCTTGCTCGGCTACGCCTCGCGCGGGCTGATCTGGGCGCCGCTGGCGGCCGAGCTGCTGGCTTGCCAGCTGGAGGGCGAGCCGCTGCCGCTGGAGAGTCAATTGGCCGCTGCGCTTGACCCAGCGCGCTTTTTATTACGAGAGCGCCGTAGAGCATATTGATTCTGGTCTTTTTCTAATTCACCCCCCAAACAAGTTCTGGGGTCAGACCCGGCGGGTCTGACCCCGGCTTGACGCTGCAATATCTCCATATACGTTTTTCAGCTTTCCAAACTCTTTTTAATTTGTTTTCCGAACAACACAAGTTCGCTACAGTGGACTCGTGCTGATTTTTTGACGACGGAATAAAGAGGTGGACAGATGGCTGCTGCAGAACTGATTTTCGACCCCCGCGCCGCGCACGGCGAGGCGGCTTTTGACGAAGTACTCCATCTCGCGCGCGCCCAGGCGCAGGCCCAGGGCTTGCCGTATGCGGGCATCGTCAGCGCGCAGGATGCATGGCAGCTGGTGCAGGCTGGCAAAGCCGCACTGGTCGATGTGCGCACCAACGAGGAACGCACTTTCGTCGGCTACGTGCCCGCTTCGCTGCATGTGGCGTGGGCGACCGGTACGGCCATGCACCGCAATCCCCGCTTTGTGCGCGAACTGGAAGCGAAGGTGGGTGGCAAGGATGCCGTCGTGGTGCTGCTGTGCCGCAGCGGCAAGCGCTCGGCGGCAGCGGCCGAAGCGGCCGCCAAGGCCGGTTTCACGCACGTCTTCAATATCGCGCAAGGCTTCGAGGGCGATCTCGACGATCAGCAGCAGCGTGGCCATAGCGGCGGCTGGCGCTGGCATGCGCTGCCTTGGCTGCAAGATTAAATCTCTTCCCGGGACCACCATGAACCAGCGAGCCCTTCCCCCTGCCTCCCTTGTCGCGCAGCCGCAATGGGAACTGCACCAGATCGTCGATGAATTGCGCGCCGTGCGCGCGCAGTGGCGCGAAGGATTGGCCAGCAACCAGGAGTGCGGCGCGCGCGAATTCCCGTCGCGCCAGCATTTGCGCGATATCGTCGGCGCCCTGTGCGCAGCCCTGTTTCCCATGCGTCTTGGGCCACTCGACCTGCAGCAGGAGAGCGAGGATTTCTTTGTCGGCCACACGCTCGACACGACCTTGACGGGCCTGCACGAACAGGTGCGGCGCGAACTCAGTTACCACGCGCGCCAGCACGGCTTGCAGCAGACGGTGTCCATCGAGCAGCAGGCGCTGGCCATCGTGCAGCGCTTCGCCCGCGCGCTGCCGCGCATCCGTGCCCAGCTCGACACGGACGTGGCGGCCGCCTTTCATGGCGACCCGGCCGCGCACAGCGTCGATGAAGTGCTGCTGTGCTATCCGGGCATCCTGGCCATCATCCACTACCGCCTGGCCCATACCTTGTATGCACTGGGCGCGCCGCTGGTGGCGCGCATCATCGCCGAAGTGGCCCATTCGCAGACGGGCATCGACATTCACCCGGGCGCCATCATCGGCAGCAGCTTTTTCATCGACCATGGCACGGGCGTGGTGATCGGCGAGACGGCCATCATCGGCGAAAGGGTGCGCATTTATCAAGCGGTCACGCTGGGCGCCAAGCGCTTTCCCGCTGGCGCCGACGGCGTGCTGAAAAAGGGCCTGGCGCGCCATCCCATCGTGCAGGACGACGTGGTCATCTACGCGGGCGCGACGATCCTGGGACGGGTGACCATCGGCCAGGGCTCCGTCATCGGCGGCAATGTCTGGCTGACCCGCAGCGTGGCACCGGGCAGCCATGTCACGCAAGCGCATAACCAGCAGGAGGCAGCGGATTTTCCAGCGCCATCCCACCCCGCTTTTGCCCACCACCCATGAGGACAGCATGTTGATCAAACAGTTTGGACTGGCCGTGCGCCAGTTGCGTGAAGGGCATGGCTGGTCGCAGGAGCGGCTGGCCGAAGCAGCCGACTTGAACCGCTCCTTCATCGGCGAAATCGAACGGGGCGCCGCCACGCCGTCGCTGCTGACGGTGGAAAAGCTGGCCGGCGCGCTGGGCATCGGCCTGGCGGGATTGATGGCCCGCTGCGAACCGGAGCTGGTGGATTAAAACGCCGCGTTGATGGCGATAGCATGTTGAGAAGACTGGGGAGGCGTCCGATACTTTATTCGTTTTTCAGATAAGCAAATTCACTTTTCTCATCAGGAGTAGTCATGGCAGAAGCAACAGAGAGCCAGTTCGCGCTGGGCGATAACGCCGCGCGCCAGCTGGCCAATGCAAGCAAGAGCGTCCCCCAGTTATCCACGATCACGCCGCGCTGGCTGGTGCACCTGCTGCAATGGCTGCCCGTGGAAGCGGGTATCTACCGCCTGAACCGCGTGAAAAATCCGAAGGATGTGCGTGTGGCCTGCTCGCAGCGCGACGAGTCGGAACTGCCGCAAACCTTTGTCGACTACGACGAGCAGCCGCGCGAGTATTTTCTCAATGCCGTCAGCACGGTGCTCGACGTGCACACCCGCGTGTCGGACCTGTACAGCAGTCCGCACGACCAGATCAAGGAGCAGCTGCGCCTGACCATCGAAACGATCAAGGAGCGCCAGGAAAGCGAATTGATCAACAATCCCGATTACGGCCTGCTGGCCAGCGTGCATGACGACCAGCGCATCTTCACCCTGACGGGCGCGCCCACGCCGGACGACCTCGACGAACTGCTGACGAAAGTGTGGAAGGAACCGGGCTTTTTCCTGGCGCACCCGCTGGCCATTGCCGCTTTTGGGCGAGAGTGCACGCGCCGCGGCGTGCCGCCACCCACCGTCAGCCTGTTCGGTTCGCAGTTTTTGACGTGGCGCGGCGTGCCGCTGGTGCCTTCCGACAAACTGCCCATCGAAGACGGCAAGACGAAGATCATTTTGCTGCGCGCGGGCGAACAGCGCCAGGGCGTGATCGGCCTGTTCCAGCCTGGCCTGGCGGGCGAGCAAAGCCCGGGCCTATCCGTGCGCTTCATGGGCATTAACCGCCACGCGATTTCGTCCTATTTGATTTCGCTGTATTGCTCGCTGGCCGTGCTGACCGACGATGCGCTGGCCGTACTGGAAGACGTGGAGATCGGTAAATACCATGACTACCCAGACACCTACAAGTGATGGCGCGGCGGGCTTGCCTGCCGTCCCGTTTTTACCCGATGAAGCGACCCTGAACCGACTTGCAGGCGAATTCTTCGCGCGTTTGCCGGGGTTGCCCCCTGCGTTGGATAAATCGCCCAGCCTCGGTGGTTCCGGCAGCGTGCTCGATGCGGCGCCCCGCTATGCCAACCGTCCGCCGCCGCAGCCCGGTCCTTCGTTCGCGGCCATCGCCCCCGGCGTGGCGACCGCGCAAGTGCCGCCCGTGACGGCGCCACTGGAGTCGCCGATTGCACCGGCGCCTGCTTCCGTGCCGACGCCACGGCTATCCGCCCTCAGTGCACCGTCGCCCTACTATTTTGTCGGCGGCGCGCATGGCTATCCTGTGTCGAACGGCAAGCTCGATGGCCTGGCACAGCAGGGCTTGGGACAGGCCGCTCCCGACGATTTGCGGGGACAGTTTGCTACGCCGCAGCGCTCGCCCGCGCGCCAGCTGCCGGCATCGCCGGCTATCAGCCCGCCCGCGTTCTATTTCCAGACCGAGCTGTCGTCCGCGACGAAACCGGGCCAGCACCAGGCGTCGGCGCCATTCGACGTGCATGCGGTACGGCGCGACTTTCCCGTGCTGGCCGAACGGGTCAACGGCAAGCCGCTGGCCTGGTTCGACAATGCGGCCACCACGCACAAGCCGCAGTCCGTGATCGACCGGGTGTCGTATTTCTACGCGCACGAGAATTCGAACATCCACCGCGCCGCCCACGCATTGGCAGCGCGCGCCAGCGATGCGTACGAGGCGGCGCGCGCCAAGGTCGCCCATTTCCTGGGCGCCGCCTCGGCCAATGAAATCATCTTCGTGCGCGGTGCCACGGAAGGCATCAACCTGATCGCCAATACCTTCGGGCGCAAGTACATCGGCAGCGGCGACGAAATCATCGTCTCGCAGCTCGAGCACCATGCCAATATCGTGCCATGGCAGCAGCTGGCGGCGGAAAAGGGCGCGACCCTGCGCGTGATTCCCGTCGACGACAGCGGGCAGATCATCGTCGATGAATTCCGCAAGCTGCTCAACGGGCGCACCAGGCTGGTGTCCGTGACGCAGGTGTCGAATGCGCTGGGCACGGTGACGCCCGTGGCGCAGATCATCGCGCTGGCGCATGCGGCCGGTGTGCGCGTGCTGGTCGACGGAGCACAGGCGGTGTCGCATCTGCGCGTGGACGTGCAGGCGCTGGGTGCGGATTTTTACGTGTTTTCGGGGCATAAAGTGTTCGGCCCGACGGGCATTGGCGCCGTGTATGGCAAGGCCGACTTGCTGGAGCAGCTACCGCCATGGCAGGGCGGCGGCAACATGATCGCCGACGTGACGTTCGAGCGCACCGTCTACCAGGGCGTGCCGAACCGTTTCGAGGCGGGCACGGGCAATATCGCCGATGCCGTGGGCCTGGGCGCGGCCATCGATTACGTGCAGCGCATCGGCCTGGAAAACATTGCCGCCTACGAGCACGCGCTGCTGGAATATGCCACGCAGCAGTTGCAGGCGATTGCCGGCGTGCGCCTGATCGGCACGGCATTCGAGAAGGCCAGCGTGGCGTCGTTCGTGCTGGCCGGTTACGAGCCGGCGGAAGTGGGGCGCGCCCTGAACGACGAGGGCATCGCCGTGCGCTCGGGCCACCACTGCGCCCAGCCGATTTTGCGCCGCTTCGGCGTGGAAGCGACCGTGCGGCCATCGTTCGCCTTCTACAATACGTATGAGGAAATCGACCGCATGATCGCGGTGGTACGCCGCCTGGCGGGTGCGCGCCGCTGACCTTGCCAACTTGTCATCCTGATGCCGCCCCGGCGCAAGCGGGGCGGCATTGTTGCGTCAAGTCACCGTCTTTGCGCGCGGCTGGCTGGCATCGGCATGCTGGCGGTATAATTTATCCTTGGCAATATTGAAGCTGCGGCCCCAAGGAGATATCCGGTGGAAGATCAACACAGCTCGCCCGAGCTTTTCCTGTTCCTGGCGTCGACCGTGCACGACATGAAAAATTCGATCAGCGTGGTCAGCGGCACGCTGGAATCCTTGCTTTCGGCCGAGCAGGCCAAGCCTGGGCCACAGGCCGACCCCGCCTACCTGCAAATGGCGCAGATGTTGTACCAGACCAAGCGCCTGAACGATAACCTGATCCAGCTGCTGGCCCTGTACAAGGAAGTGGGCAAGCCCGGTTACCCCTTCGACGTGCAGCCGCAACTGATGAGCCAGGTGGTCGACCAGGTGGTGGACCAGGAAAAGATCCTGCTGGCCTCGAAAGGCATCCGCCTGGAGACGGCTTGTCCGCCGGAGCTGATCTGGACCCTGGATGAAGACCTGGTCATCGGCGTGCTGGCGCATGCCATCAACAACGCCATCCGCTACACGAAGGACACGATCCGCCTGTCCGTGCGCCAGGTGGACGCCCTGCTGGAGCTGCGCGTGGAAGACAATGGCGACGGCTATTCGCAGGCCTTGCTCGATGCGGGCAGCGCGGCTATGGATGGCATGGCGGCCGGCGTGAATTTTTCCACCAACAGCACGGGACTGGGCCTGTATTTTTCCAGCGAAGTGGCAAAGATGCACAAGCACCGGGGCAGTAGCGGCAGCATCGCCCTGGAAAATGGCGGCGCGCTGGGCGGCGGCTGTTTCATCCTGCGCCTGCCCTGAACGAGGAATTCATGACGACAGACAGCCACGCCACTGCCGCCGAAGCGGGCAGCACCGACTGGGCCGACAAGCATTATCTGCTGGTCGATGACTTCATCGGCATCCGCATCCTGCTGCGCGAATCCTTGCGCAACCTGGGGGCGCGCCATATCGACCAGGCGGCCAGCGGCGGCGAAGCCATGAAGCTGCTGACCAAGACGCGCTATGACGTGGTGCTGTGCGATTACAACCTGGGTGAAGGCAAGAATGGCCAGCAGGTGCTGGAAGAGACGCGCGTGCGCAACCTGACGGCGCCATCGAGTGTGTGGCTGATGGTGTCGGCCGAGAAAAACGTGGAATCGGTGATGGGCGCGGCCGAGCATCAACCCGACGCCTACCTGATCAAGCCTATCACGGAAGGCGTGCTGTTGACGCGGCTGAACCGCGTGTGGCACAAGAAGCAGGTGTTTCGGGAAATCGACCAGGCCTGCATGGAAAAGGACTACCTGCGTGCTGCCAAATTATGCGACGCACAGATCGAGGTCAACAAGCTGCACGAGCTGGAACTGCTGCGCATGAAGGCCAGTTTGCTGCTGAAAAGCGGCGAGCCGGAAAAGGCCCGTGCCGTGTACGAAAAAGTGCTGGCAGAGCGCGATTACAGCTGGGCCAGGGCTGGCCTGGGCAAGATCCGCATGAATAACGGCGAGCACGAGGCGGCGCGGCAGATATTCCAGGGCGTGATTGTCGAAAACAAGTACTACATCGACGCCTACGACCAGATGGCCGTCGCCTATCAACTGATGGGCCAGCACGAGGAAGCGTGCGGCGTGCTGGAAAAAGCGGCACGCCTGTCGCCCAATTCCGTGCCGCGCCAGCGCAACCTGGGGCTGGCGGCCTTGAAGGTCGGCAATATCAGCATGGCGGAAAAGGCTTTCCGCAAGTGTATTTCCATCGGCGAGTTTTCCGTCATGAAGACGCCCGACGCCTACCTGGGACTGGCGCGCGTGTGCGGCTTGAAGAAGGATGCCAAGGAAGCGCTGCAATGGCTGCTGCTGGCGCAGCGCGAATTCTCGCCCGAGCAAATTGGTTTACGGGCGAAAATCACGGAAGGCATGGTGCACCACGAAACGGGCGATTACCGGCGCGCGCGCAAGTGCGGCGACGAACTCGAAGCCATGCTGCTTGACGACCCGGCGCGGCCCGACAAAAGTATCTGTATGGAACTGGCCACCCTGCTGTTCGCCGTCGGCGTGAAGGATGCGCCGTCCGGCCTGCTGTGCTACGTGGTCAAAAATAACCACGACAACCAGGTGGTGCAGGATGAGGTGCAAAAGATCTTCGACAAGGCGAAGATGGGTGACGAAGGCACCAGCCTGATCATCGCTTCGCGCAAGGAAGCGTCGGACTTGATGAACAAGGGCGTGCTGCTGTGGAAGACGGACAAGCTCAACGAGGCGGTCGCCTGGATGCGCGCGGCGCGCGAAAAACTGCCCAACAACCTGCGCATCCTGTTCAATTCTGCGCAAATCATCGTGTCTTTCCTGGAACAGCGTGGCTACCAGGCGACATTGGCGGCCGAAGCCATGGGAGTGTTGTTGTATGTAGACAAAATTGCACCAGGACAGCAGCGCTTCGCGCAATTGATGGAGCAACTGGTGCAACTGACGCCGCCGCCCGGGCCGGAAGTGGCCGTCGAGGTGACGGAAAAAGCGCCGCCGGCGCCGGAAAAAGGGGGAAAATCCGTGCGCGAGCGTGCTGGATGATAAACTAGGGGCCAGCGTGGGTTCGCCCGTGCTTGAGTTGCTTTACAACAATAAGGAAGAAACTATGCGTGATGTGGTCAATGAAGTGTACAAAAAAATGAAGGTCGGCAGTATTGCCTGGGTACGCCCGGTCGCCGCCAAGGGAGACACGCTGGAAACATTCCAGTCTTCGTACGAGCACGCCAAGGCGCTGGCCGACGAAGGCCTGATCACGATCGGTGACGTAAAACGCCAGGCCGACAACATGATCGAGGCGATCCGCATTCATCGTATCGCCTGATCATATCGCCGGCTTGACGCGTCAGGCCTTGCCTGGTGCTTTGGACTTGGGCGCTGCGCGTTTCGCTGGCGCCTTGCGCAGCGGGGCCTTGGCCTTGGCTGCCGTGCCTGCTTCTGCAGGCTTGGTGGACTTGCTGGCCGCTGGCTTGGCCGTCGCGCCAGCCGCTCCACCGCCAAAACTGGCCGCTGCCGCGCTGGCGGCGTCGGGCGACATTGCCGTCGACACCGCCTGCTTGAACTGATCTTGTAACAAATTCCACCAGGCACTTGGATTGGCCAGCTGGGCTGCTGCCTGGCTACCGGCATCGCTGGGCGCTGCCCCAGCCGGTTCTGGCGCGGGAGCAGGTGCCGGTTTCGGTGCCGGCGCTGGCGCTGGCGCCGCAGGTGTCGCCTGCTGGAAAAACGCGGAAGCGTAGGGCACCGATTCAAACACGGTTTTCTCGCTGGCGCCCGGTTGCGTGATGGCTGCCGCCAGCGAAGCACCCATTGATTTCAGGGTGGCGATGGTGCCGCGCTGTACTTCCAGCGCCTGGATACTGCCGCGCAGCATGCTGGTATTGAGGTTCAGCCATGCTTCGACGGCTTTCAAGTCGCTGATTTTCTTGTCCAGTTCTTCCACCGACATGGTGGGCGCCGTGATGCCTGGCATGCCCATGCCGGGCACGCTCATGCTGCCCCACAGGTTCTTGACGAAGTCGAGGGTATCGGTCACAACTGCTGCGCCCGGTATTTGGGGCATTTGTGGATTTGCCATGCGAAATCTCCTGGTAGGTGGATGTCCCTAGCGTAGCAGATATCAGCTTGCAACTGACGCAACGCTGCCAACATTTTCTTACATAAAACATCAGGAGTTGAGCGCGGGCAAGAAGCGGAAAGCGGAGGGAAAGCGTTACACTACGGCCTATGATGCCTGACTCCTTCTTTTCGCGCCCGCGCCGCCGTACCGTCATTTTTGTCGCGGCCATCGGCGCACTGCATTATGTGGCGCTGGAGTGGCTCACCTCGCATGCGAGCATGGTGCCGCTGGGACAGGACCATACGCAGGTGGTCAGCATGGCACTGATCGCCGAGCCACCCAAGCCCCGGCCGGTGCAGGCACCACCGCCGCCGCCCGAACTGCTGCCCGTGCCCAAGCCCAGGCTGCCGCCACCGCCGCCACCGACGGAGCTGGCGTCGAGCGACGCGCCCCAGTGGACGGCGCCCGCCAGCGATGTGCCGGAAGGCCCGGCCACGTCCGAGCCGGCCGCGGTGGCTGCCCCTGCCATGACGGCGCCCGCGCCAGCCGTGGCGGCCGCGCCCGCGCCGGCCAGCGCGCCGCCACCGGCCGTCGAGCAGGCACGGCACTACAAGACGAATGCGCCTGCTTCGGCCCAGTTCGACCTGCATGTGGACCGGCGCGATGCGGACGGTACCAAGTGGCAGGGCGTGGCCTCCATGGCGTGGGAAAACCGGGGCGATACGTATCAGCTGAAACTGGAAGTGGGCTTGAGCATGCTGATCACGCGCATCAACCTGCTGGTGCTGACCAGCGAGGGCATGATCGATACCAGCGGCATCGTGCCCGTCACGGCCACGGAGAAACGCAAGGGCCGCGCGCAAACGGCCACGCATTTCAACCGCGACGCCAAGAGCATCACGTTTTCGGCCTCGACGGCCACGGCGCCATGGCAGGAGGGGGCGCAGGACAAGGCCAGCGTGCCGTTCCAGCTGGCTGCCATCGGCCGCGCCGACGTCAACCAGCTGGCCGGCAATATCGATATCCTCGTCGGCGAGGAAAAGGAAGCGACCGTGTTCCGCTTCCAGCTGCTGGGCGAGGAAGAACTCGACACCAAAATGGGCCGCCTGGTGACCTGGCATTTGCGCCGGCCACCGAAGCCCGGCACCTATTCGTCGCAGCTCGATATCTGGCTGGCGCCGTCCATGCAATGGTATCCGGTACAAATACGCAATACCGAAGCGAGCGGGGCGCTGACCACGCAAACCGTGACCCAAATTCGCGTCAATGACGCTACAGGAAAATAAATGACTACTTTGACTACGTTGAAACGCGTTTTGCTCGCCAGCTTGCTGGCCGCCACCTTGTCTCCCGCCATGGCCGACGCGCCTGTCGAGCATCCCGTCATCAAGCGCCCGTACAAGCTGGCGCCATCGGCAGACCTCGTCTACTCGATCAAGGCCAGGCAGCGCGGCATCGGACTGTCCGGCGAATCGGTCAGCAACTGGCGCGTGGGCGAGGGCAAGTATTCACTGCTGGCCGAAACCAAGGCTGCCCTGTTCGGCAAGATCCTGGAGCAGCGCAGCGAAGGCACGGTGGACGATTATGGCCTGGCGCCCTTCCAGTTCGTGGAAAAGCGCTTCCGCAAGGATGCCGTCACGACCACCTTCAAGCGCGACAGCAAGACCATCGTCTTTGGCGAGGGCGATGAAACCTATCCGCTGAAAGGCGGCGAACAGGACCGCAACAGCGCCGTCTGGCAACTGGCCAGCGTGGCGCGTGCCGCGCCCGAGAAATTCGTCCCCGGTTCGGAATGGGCTTTCTTCGTGGCCGGCGCGCACGATGCCGAACCGTGGACTTTCAAGGTCGTCAAGGAAGAGCCGGTGGCCACGGGCATGGGGGAAGTCGCCGCCATTCACCTGGTCAAGGCGCCGCCGCCGGACAAGAAGGGCCAGCAAGTGGACCTGTGGCTGGCACCGTCGCTGGAATGGTATCCCGTGAAGGTGACGTTCGCCGATGCGGATGGCGGCGATTATGTCGAGCAAACCTTGCAGAAGATCATTAAAAAGTAAGTGCTTGCTGTCATATCAAATATCGTTTTTATCTATTTTTCACCCCTAACGGCAAATGCTGGGGTCCGTCCTGACAGATTGGAATGCCTTCCATTGGAAGGCATTTCCCCAGCCGGGTCTGACCCCGGATTTCCGCCGCTGGCCAACAGTCAAATTGCATGTCAGAACTGATATACTGACGCCCCCGCCCCGCAGCGCCGCGTTAGCCCGCTGCGTCGCCCGCTGAACACTCATCCGGAAAAGAATGATTGATATAATGGCAAGTGCAGCCGTGGCTACGGATGCAAATCAGACAGAGCAAGAGCATCACGATTCCTTGCAGGCGCATTTTCAGCCCAATATTTCGGCCGATGAAATCGAGCAAGTTTTTCATTTGAAGCGGGCGCAGCCCTTGCTGCAAGTGTTTACGGCTCTGTTTCACGGCGGTTTCGATGGCGTGCTGGTGCGTCTGCTGGTGTTGCGCGAGCTGGCGTCCGATGCGGCCACGTCTGCCTACACGCGCGCCGATATCAACACGAAACTGGCGTATCTGTTGCCGGAAAGCCTGGAAACGGTGTTGCTGCGCCTGCGCTCGAACCAGTTGCTGGCCTGGGATGCGCAGCAGGGCGTGTACCGCGTCACGCCCATGGCGCGCAATGTGCTGTCTGCCATCGACAGCTTGCTGGGCCTGGGCCAGACGGAAGACGAAGCGGAAATGGGCTTTTTATTGTCGCAGGTGGCGGGTGCGCAAGCCGTGGGCGGCGTGTCGGTCGAGCAACTCCAGCATTTGCTGGGGCGCCTGGTGGATTTGACGGAAGAATTCTCGGACGCCATCGCTTCCGGTTCCGAATTCCGTCTGCGCACGGCGCAGGCGAAGTGGAACATGGCGTGCGACTGGGTGGAGAAGGGTTCCGAGATTCTCGTGGCGATCACTTCCGATGAAAATGCGGACAGCGCCACGCACAAGGCGGCGCAGGCGATCGGCCGCGCGCAAAGTAAATTGTTGAACATGCAAGGCATGTTTTCGCGCGCGCTGAACCAGATCGAGCGCCAGCGCGTGCACCTGGGGCAGTCCGGCCTGTCGACGACCGACATCAAGCGCTGGCTCTTGTTGCATGAAGATCTGGCCAGCCTGGCCGAGGGCGCCATCGACCAGCCTGTCGTGCCCCTGTTCTCCACGCCGGCCGAGATGATCGACGTGGCCGAAACGGAACTGCTGTCCGAACGGGCCGCAGGCGTGATCAACACGGGCCTGCCCAGCGGCGAAGATGCCCCAACCACCATCAGCGACGGACCCGTCATGCAGCTTGAACTCGATGACTTGCTCGAACGCCTGTCGAACTTCGCCAGCCTGGGCAATTTCCCCAGCATAGTCGAAGAAGGGCCGAAGTCGGTGCCCGTGCAGGATTCCCTGCTGCCGGCCAGCTTTGCCGTGGCGTCCTACCGCGCATCCATGCTGCCGCTGCTGGGCGATGTGTCCGAAGCGAGCTTGCAAGGCTCGACGGCCGAACTGGCCCGCTTGCCGATTACCTTTACACCGACCGACGAGATGGTCCAACTGACCGACCCCCACGTGGCGGCCATGTCGATCGCCTCGCTTTCACTGAATGTTTCACTTGATTTAGATAGCGGCACAGCCGATGAATGACGATTCCCAAATCCTGATTGCGCGCCTGCTCACGCATCAAACCCTGCGCCGCGACGACAAGCTCGTCAAGCGTGTGCTGTCGGACGAACTGTTCCGCGCCGAAATCGATGCGCGCCTGCTGGCCTGCGGCTTGAAACTGCTCGACAATGTGTATGCCGACCATGTCACGCTGGCCCTGACGCGCACCATCGAGCCGAAGATTTTCGGCGCGCGCGACGTGTGGCAAAACAATAATTTCGGCCTGGCACGCGATGGCGTGGCCTTGCTGGTGGTGCTGTGGGCGCAGATTATCCTGCCCAAGCGCGAACGCCAGGAAACGCACCAGCATGCGGATGATGACCAGAACGATATGTTTGGCACGGAAAAGCCGCTGCCGCGCGCGGAAGACGCATCGATCGGCATTTCCTACAAGGCGCTGCTGTCCGACTTCGGCGACAAGCTGGGCAAAAAGACGCGCATGGACATGAATTTGGGTACCCTGGCCAAGCTGGGCTTCATCGAGCGGCGCGGCGACTTTATCCTGGAAGGTCCGCTGCTGGATCTGATGATGGATACGGACGTCCTGAAAGAGCGCATCATCAACGGCGCCCTGGCCGACGTATTCAAGCGGGCGCCCGCGCGCCTGGTGGCCGTCGACCCCGATGCCGACCTGGCAGACGACCTGTCCGCCGACATCGGCGACTTGCCCGACGCCAGCGACGAGCCCGCGTCCGACCTTCCTCACTGAAAGCCCCCATGTTTCATATCAAATCACTTGAACTGGTGCACTGGGATTACTGGCAGCGCATCAAGAATATTCCGCTCGACGCGAAGATCATCACCATCGCGGGGCAGAATGGCTCGGGCAAGACCACCTTGCTTGACGCCTTGCGCACTTTGTTCGGCCTCGACTGTTCGATGGGCCGCACGTACAAGCACTATGCGCGCCACTCGGGTCAGCAGACGGCCTGGCTGCGCGCCGTGGTCGACAACAAGAACGTGGGCAAGCAACTGTCGAACCGCCCGTTCCGCAGTTCCGGCTTCTTCAGCGACGATGAAGTGACGCTGTTTTGCCAGATCCAGAAAAATGGCGGCGACTGGAAGCGCCAGTATCTGATGCGTCCGGGCAATGTGCAGATCGAAGACATCACGGACGCCAACGACTGGCTGGGCGTGGAAAATTACCGCAAGCGCCTGGCCAATGCGGGCCTGTCGCCCGCCATGTCGAAAGTGCTGGCGCTGGAGCAGGGCGAAACGGACAAATTGTGCGAATACGCGCCGCGCCAGCTGCTCGACCTGGTGTTCCAGGTGTTTGGCGACAAGGAAGTGCTGGACGCCTACGATGAAGCCAAGCGCCACCAGCGCGATACGGAAGTGGAGCTGAAGCGTTTCGAGACGGAACTGGAAGCGTCCAAGACCAACCTGGAAGGCTTGCGCCTGCGCGTGGCCAATTACCACCAGTGGGAAAGCCTGCACAAAGAGCGCCGCAACCTGCTGGAAGAAGTGCTGCCCAGCCTGCAATACCACGAGGCGCGCGAGAAGGCGGCCACGGCCAGCCGGCAGTTGCGCGATGCGCGCAAACCGATGGCGCAGGCGGACCAGCAACTGACCGACAAGCGCAATGCGCTGGCCGCGCAAGCCAAGGCCCTGTCCGACGCGCAGATGAACGAAACCCTGCTGGAGCAGGAATCCATTGGCCTTCAGAGTCGCCTGTCGCTGATCAATGCCAAACTGAAACCGCTGGACAGCCTGCTGGAACAGAAGGACCGCCTGCACAAGCTGGCGGCCGACTCGGGCAGCGATATCGCCGAAGTGGCGGCCCAGCTGGAACAGAAGGAAGCGCAATTGCTGCAGCAGCGCCAGCAGCGCGACGCCCTGTCGGCGCGCATCGCGGGCGAGCAGGCCACGATTGCCGCACTGCAAGGCAAGACGGCCATGCCGGAGCCGGACAATGTGCGCGGCATGCGCCGCGCGCTGCGCGACGCGGGCATCGCCCATGCCATGCTGTCCGACATCGTCGAAGTGACGGATAGCCGCTGGCAGGGCGCCGTCGAAGGCGTGCTGGGCGGTTACGCCTCGGTGGTCTTGCTGGACAAGGCCAAGGATGCGGCCGCTGCCTACCGCCTGGCCGAGAAGGAACGCTATCGCCACTTCATCGTGCCCGAGCTGGTCACGGCGCCGGTGGCGAAGGACGAGAGCTTGCTGGCCGTGGTGAAATTTTCCGCGCCCGTGCCAAGCTGGCTGATCGAGCAGCTGTCGCGCATCGCGCGCGTCGATTCCGTGGAAGCGGGCTTCAAGCTGGGCAACCACGAAGAGTGGATCACCCCCGAGGCGTATCACCGCGAACGCCGCGGCGGACGCTCTCTGTTCGTGGAAGCGTCGCGCTACCGCTTCGGCCAGGCTGGCCGCAGCGGCCGTCTGGAAGCGCTGTTGCGCTCGCTGCCGGGCCTGGAAGGCCAGGAAGACACGCTCACACTGGCGATCTCGAAACTGGCGGCCGAAGTGGGCGCCTTGAAGGCGCGCATCGCCGGCGTCGACGCGGCCAAGGAACTCAGTGCGCGCCAGGATGAATTCGCCGAAGCGCTGCGCAATTCGAAGCCGCTGAAGGAAGAGCGCCTGGAAGTGGGTGGCCGTTTGGGCGAGTTGCAAAACCTCACCAAGAACGCCACCGTGGCGCGCACGCGTGCCGATACCGTGTGGCAAAACGCGCGCCTGGCCCTGTCCGAAGCGGAAGCCGGTTCGCGCCTCGGCTACAAGAAGCAAATCGAGCAGCGCGCCGAGCATGCGCGCGCCTTGCTGGCCTTGCGCCATGCGTGGCGCCACTTGCCGAAAAGCTGGCGTCGTCCCGCGCGCCGCGCGGCGCTCGTGGCCGAGCACCAGAATGCGCACCAAGTCGACCTGCGCGTGGCCAGCCTGCAAAACAGTCTGGCGCGCGACGACTGGGAACTCGACGCCACCGTCATCGACCAGCATCACCGCCTGTCGGACCAGCTGCATGGCCGCCAGTCGGAAACGGACGAGCGCCGCTACCAGAACAACCGCGCCATCGAAGCGACGGGCAATGCGCGTGGCGCCTACATGGAACGCTTGCGCTACACCATCAAGACTTACAGCAAGAACATCAAGGAGCTGGGCGAACTGGCCGGCATCGAAGTGCATGCCGACCCCGTGCGCCTGGAAAATGACGATGTGCAGCTGTCGCAGGCGGGCTTGCACGTGCGCTTCAAGTTCGACGGCAAGGGCGTGATCGGCATGAACGATGGCGAAGCGTCGGGCGGCCAGCAGGTGATGAAGTCGCTGGTGCTGCTGATCGGCTTGCTGAAATCGGAAGACGGTTCCGGCGGCTTCGTCTTCATCGACGAGCCGTTTGCCCACCTCGATATTCGCAACATCCAGCTGGTGGGCGAATTCCTGAAAAACACGGAAGCGCAATACCTGATGACGACGCCGTTGACGCACAACACGGATGTCTACGATCCATCGGAGCTGACTTTGATTACGAGCAAGAAGAAAAAGGATACGCAATGGGCGCAACCGATTTTCGTGCTGCAGCGCCGGGTCGATCCCGTAGCGGGCAAGGCGGCGTGATGCGCTGCTTGCTGCTCTCGGCCGCGCTGGCGCTGGCGTACTCGGTGCCAGCGATGGCCAATGACGGCATCGGCTCGGTCAGTGCCGGCGGCATTATCGTCGGCAAGACCGATGCCGTAGCCATGAAAAAGGAAGTGCTGACTGTCAGCACGGACTTGATCAAGGTCGAGTACGAGTTTCTCAACGAATCGAAAAGCGATGTGGAAGAGACCATTATCTTCCCGCTGCCTGCCTATGAGGCCGGCTACCACCAGTCGCCCACGTACTATGGCCAGCCGCAGCAGTTCTCGATCGAGGTCGACGGCAAGCGCAAGGATTACCAGACGGTGCTGGTCGCCAGACTCGACGGCCGTGACGTGACGGCGCGCCTGGCGCAGCTGGGCCTGTCGGACGCCCAAGTCGCTTATTTCCCGTCGTTCAGCCCGTTCGAAAAAAAGGTGGCGCCTTTGAGCGCCGCGCAGAAAAAAGCCATGATCGCCGACGGCTTGCTGGCCAAGCTGTCCGAAGACGAAGAATGGGTGCCGGCCTGGTCAGTGACGGTGGTCTACCAGTGGCGGCAAACATTCCCGGCCGGCAAAACGGTGCGCGTGCGCCATCAATATGCCCCCTTCGTGGCCGCCGGCCCTGGTGCCTCCTACTTGGGTGAAGGCAAGGAGTTCGAACAAAAATATTGCGGCGACAAGGCTTTTTATGCGAGCTGGAACCGGCTGGCGAAAAAGCAGGGCGAGAGCGGTTTCGTCAATGCCAAGTGGGTTTCGTATATCCTGAAGACTGGCAACACCTGGAAGAACGGCATCGAAGACTTTACCTTGAATCTGGTCAAGGGCAAGCCGGATGAGCTGATCAGCCTGTGCTTTCCCGGCACTTTCACGAAGACCAATCCCACCACCTTGCAAGTCAAGCTGCGCAACTTCCGTCCGCAGCAGGATCTGAACGTGTATTTCGGCAATGTCGAGAATGGCAGCGAGAATACGGGCGAAGCGCCTGCGCTGCGCACCCCTTATTTGCTGAAGAAATAGAAAGATATCGCCTTGCCAACTGCAACTCTCAAGCGTCCTCTGCGTATCCTGTTGCTGGGGATGCTGCTTGCCGCGCCCGCCGCCTGGGCTGATAGCTATACCGATTTCCAGCAAGCCAGCGGCCAGCTGGAAGCGCTGATGGACAAGGCGACGCCGCAAAGCGGCTTGCCGCGCCTGGGCGACCCCGAGGTGGCGCAGTTGTTTGCGCACATCGCCGACCGCCCGCGCCTGCTCCAGGCGCCCGTCGCGGCGCTGCAGGACATGAACCAGAGCGTGGCCGTGTGCGAGCAGGTCATGCGGCTGGGCAAAGCATACTATGCGTTTGGCCTCTCATGGCCTTTGCCGCTGTCCGGCGTTGAGCTGCTGCAGGCGCGCAAGGACCAGATGACGCGGAACCTGACCAATTATGGCGATGAAATGAGCACCTTGTTTGCCTTTGGCATGCATTGCCATGCCCATTTGATAGCGCTGATTGAGCAGGAATTCAGTGCTCAGCCGGCCGATGCGGTGAGCGGGCCCGAGCGTGTGCGCGCGCGCGCCTTCAGCAAGGGTTCGACCAGCCTGTATGCTAGCGTGGTGCAGTTCGTGCTAGGGCCGTCCTGGAACGTGGCGCAAAAGAAGCGGATGCTGGAAGCGGCGGCGCAGCACGCCACGGCGAATGCCAATCTGATGGCGCCACCGTTGCGCGAGCGCATGCTGACCAGCCTGGCCGATGCGGACAAGGACCTCGATCCGGCCCTGGCGCCTGCGCTGGCGACGATACGCCAGGCGCTGGCGGCGACGACCTGTGAAGGCCTGTGCCAGTACTACTGACGGGATGGCTTACTCGGGCGCCTGCAGTGGCTGGTTGCGCTGGCGCCAGCGCAGCAGGCCCCACGCATACACGGCGTAGTAGCCGATGACGAGGCCGTAGGCAGCCATGGTCAGCGGGCTCTGGCCGAACGGTGGCGGCGGCACGGGCACGTCCTGGCGCGTGTTCAGGTAGATTTCCATGCCGCGGTACAGCAAGCGGGCGATGAACAGCATCGTGATCGTCAGGCCCAGGTAGCGGTGCTGGGTAAAGAAGAAATCCTTGCCAACCTGTTCGAAGCGCGTCAGTTTCAAGCCCAGCACGCCCAGCCAGCCACCGGCCAGCGCAGCCGCGCCCAGGCTGGACAGGGGCAGGACGTCGAATTTCGTCGTCGTTGCCAGGAACAGCAGCAGCGCGGGCAACGCGATCGCCGCGCTCCAGTGGCGCCACAGCTGCGATTTCTGGCGCGCCACCAGTTTCTTCAGGCGCGAATAAATGCGCCAGACCAGCAGCGGGACCAGGAGCAGCAGGGCGAGGGTGGTGGTTTCCATGTAGGCAATCGGGTACGGGTAAAACAGCGATTGTAAGCGAGATGGGGGCGGGCGGCGATGCTTGTCAAACAGCAAAAGTTGCTGGTTGACATTTACTTGACATGAACGCACTATGCCTTGTCACAAAATGCCGCCATGAGCGGCGCGCTCGCTGCTTGTCACCACCTTCCTGTACTGGAGTTTCATGTCTATTCGTTTGCCTTTGCTGCCTATCACTGTTGGCCTGATGGCCTCGTCCTCTCTGGCCATGGCGCAAGATGGCGGCTATCAAATGCCACCGGCGCCCCTGCAAGCCATCGTCGATGCGCCGCGCGCGCCGACCCTGAGCCTGAGCCCGAAACGCAATCTGGCCGCCGTGCTGCCCACGCCATCCTTGCCCAGCATCAGCGAAGTGGCGCAGCCAGAACTGAAGCTGGCGGGCCTGCGTATCAATCCGCGCACGTATGCGGCCAGCCGCTTCAGTTTCCACACGGGACTGGGATTGCTCGACATCGATACGCAGAAGGAGATCAAGGTCAGCGGCTTGCCCGCGTCGCCCCGCATTGCCGACCTGGCCTGGTCGCCCGACCAGCGCTACCTGGCGTTTACGCACATCGCCTTTGCCGATCCCGCCAGGGGCGTGAAGGAGTCCGGCGTGGAGCTGTGGCTGCTCGATGTGCAGACAAAAGCTGCGCGCAAGCTGGCCAATCAATCGCTGTCGGCCGTGTATGGCCGCGGCTTTTCCTGGATGCCCGACAGCAAGACCTTGCTGGTGCAGCTGAAGCCGGCCAAGCTGGGCGCGGCGCCCGTGGCGAGTGGCATTCCGGCGGGGCCGTCGATCCAGGACAGCGTGCCGGGCGGCGGAGTCAAGCAATTGCGCACCTATCCCGACTTGCTGAAAAACGAACAGGATGCGCAGCTGTTCGAACACTACATTACCGTGCAGCTGGCCTTGCTGGACGTGGCGGGCAAGCAGCGCCTGGTGGGCCAGCCGGGCCAGTTCTCGCGCGTGTCGGCCTCGCCCGATGGCAAGCACCTGCTGACGACCAGCATCGTGCGTCCGTATTCCTATATCGTGCCGGCGCATGACTTCGGCCACAAAATCGACGTACGCGACCTGAATGGCAAGGTGGTGCATGCGGTGGCGGCCCTGCCGCTGGAAGAAGGGCTGCCGCCAGGCAATGATGCCGTGTCCGCCGGCGTGCGCTCCGTCAGCTGGCGCGTCGATGCGCCAGCCACCCTGGTGTGGGCCGAAGCGCAGGATGGCGGCGACCCGGCCAAGGCGGTCGAGATCCGCGACATCGTCTACACACAGGCGTCACCGTTCACCAACAAGCCGGCTGTGCTGGCCAGGCTGGCTTCGCGCTATGCGGGTGTGGCCTGGGGCCGCGGCGACCTGGCCCTGCTCAGCGAAGCGTGGTACAAGACGCGCGCCGTCAAGCAGTGGCGCATCCAGCCGGATCAGCCGTCCGCCGTGGCGGGAACGCCTGGCGACCTCGTGTATGCCGGTTCCTTCGAAGACCGCTACAACGATCCGGGCCAGCCCGTCATGCGCGCGGACGCTGCCGGCTTGCCGCGCCTGCTCATCGCCGCCGATGGTTCCATTCTGCTTGACGGCCAGGGCGCTTCGAAGGAAGGCGACCGTCCCTTCATTGACCGCCTGAACCTGGCGACGAAACAGAAGGAGCGGCTGTTCCAGAGCGCCGCGCCGTATTATGAAAACGTGGTGGCCGTGCTGGACGAAGATGGCAGCCGTTTGCTGTCGACGCGCGAATCGCCGACCGAGCAGCCGAATTTCTTCGTGCGCAACCTGAAACAGCAGGGCGCCGCGCAATTGACGGCCCTCACGCATTTCCCCCATCCGTTGCCGCAACTGAAGGACGTGCAGAAAGAGCTGATCCGCTACAAGCGCGCCGATGGCGTGGACTTGACGGCCACCCTGATGTTGCCGCCAAACTACGACGTCCGCCGCGACGGTCCGCTGCCGACCCTGATGTGGGCGTATCCGCAGGAATTCAAGACGGCCAGCGCGGCCAGCCAGACCAAGGGTTCGCCGTACAAATTCAATGCCGTCAGTTACTGGGGCCCTGCCGCCTTCCTGTCCATGGGCTACGCCGTGCTCGACAATCCATCGTTCCCCATCGTCGGCAATGGCGAGCAGGAGCCGAACGACACCTATTTGCCGCAACTGGTGGCCGATGCCGAAGCGGCTGTCGATGAAGTGGTGCGCCGTGGCGTATCCGACCGCAACCGCATCGCCATCGGCGGCCACTCGTATGGCGCCTTCATGACGGGCAATTTGCTGGCGCACACGCGCTTGTTCCGCGCCGGCATCGCCCGCAGCGGCGCCTATAACCGCACCCTGACGCCGTTTGGCTTCCAGTCGGAAGAGCGCTCATTCTGGCAGGCGCCGGCCGTCTACCAGGCCATGTCGCCGTTTAACTACGCGGACAAGATCAAGGATGCGCTGCTGATGATCCACGGCGAGCAGGACAACAACTCGGGCACTTTCCCCATCCAGAGCGAGCGCATGTTCCAGGCCGTCAAGGGACTGGGCGGCACGGCGCGTCTGGTGATGCTGCCGAACGAGAGCCATGCCTACCGCGCGCGCGAATCGATCATGCAGATGCTGTATGAAAGCAACAACTGGCTGGAAAAATATGTGAAGAACGCCCCGCCGCCGGCCGCCGACGTCAGGCCGGCAGCGAAATAAGGGGTGCGCAGGGCGGGTGGCGCACATCTCGTGGTATGGTCTTCCTTTGTCTGCAGGGAGGCCAGCCATGTCCGTCATCCATGCCCACCGCGCGCCCGATCCGGCGCCCGTCGATGAACCCATGCCGGCACCGGAACCGCAGGAAGCGCCCGGGCACCATCCGGGGCCCGAGCATCCGGTGCCGCAGGACGATCCGGTACCGCACCCGCATCCTCAGTAACCCCCAATAAATTATTATGATTTCTGACTTCCATAACCTGCGCTCTGCGGCGTTGCCCGCTGCTAGCAGTGCTCGCACTGCGTCGCAGCGGGCGCCTTGCATAGCATCCGGTTCTGTTCGTCATAATTTCATAATAATTTCCTGAGGATTACTTAGTTAATCTCGTCAAGAAAGGCTGTTTCAGATGGCAATTGTCAAGGAAGTCTACACACGCAAAGTCAGCGGAGAATCGTTCGACTATGAACTCGATTACACCCAGGGCACGGACGTGGCCTGGATTGCGCGCGTGTCTCACGACGGCGTGCTGAAAGGCTCGCCGCACGGCGCGCTGACGGCCAACGTGCTGTCCGGCCCCGCGCTGGAACAATATCTGCGCGCCTACGTCGAGGGCATGATCGAGCGGGGGCTCGACGTGGCCGAATAAACTGTTTGTGGTAGAGCAAAGAAAAGGGCGCCGAGGCGCCCTTTGTTGTTTGTTGGTCCAACGTCTGACTAGTCAAACGCCCAGGTGTACAAAACGTCCAGCGCATTGTTGGTACCCGTCTGGAATTGCAAAGTGATGCGGCGGTTCAGCTTGTAACGCAGCTTGACCAGGCTCGTTGCCGTGCTGGTGCCTTGCTCGAACGTCAGGTAGGCGCGCGAGGACAGGCGCTTGCCGACGGTGACGACCGTGCTTTCCAGCCCTTGCGCCTGCGACAGGCCCACTTCGTCGAGGCCCAGCGAATTGGCCAGCTTGCCTTGCAGGCCGCCGCCGGAGCCTCCGAAGAGGGCGCCTGCGGCCGTCGTCAGCAGGGCCATTTCATCGCCGGCCGCCGTTTCCGCGCCATGGCCCAGGATCAGCCAGGCCAGCTTGTCGCTGTCTGAGACGCTCGGCGTGGAGACCAGCTTGGCCGTCGGCGCCTGCGCCGTGCCGCGCACTTCCACGCCCGCTTCCACGTTCGTTTCCGACAGCGCTTCGCCCTCGGGACGCTTGCGCACGGCCAGGATGTTCAGCGACGGGTTGTCGTAGGCGCCCGCGAAGGCGATCAGGCCCCGTTCGATCGACAGCTTTTGCCCGTAGGCCGCGTACTGGCCATTGCTGACTTTGATGCTGCCCGTCACGCGCGGCGCGGCGCGGTTGATGACGCGGGCGCGCACATTGCCCGCCAGGTCGGCATCGAGACCCATGCCGCGCAGGTGGAAGGCATTGCCCAGGTCAAATTCCAGGTCGATATTCAGAGGCAATGACGGCGCTTCCTTGCTGCCCTTGACTTCCTTGCCCAGCACTACCACGTCGCTGCTTTGTGTCGGCGTGTCTTGCGGCGCCAGTTCGATCAGCGCGCGGTTGGCCTTGAACTTGCCCTCAAAACTGAAACGCTTGTCGTTGCGCACCAGGGTGCTGTTGCCCGACAGGATCAGGGTGCGGTCGGGGCGCGATAGCGCCTGCAGGCGGTCGGCCATCAGTTTCAATTCCAGGCTCGCTTCGCCATTCGCGAAGCGTACCCAGCCATCTGCCTGCACCTTGCCATCGCCGCCGTCAAAGCTCAGGCGCTGCAATTGCAGTTGGTCGCCGGCCAGCTTGGCTTGCAGCACGCCATTGCGCAATTTCAAGCCCTGGTCGGCCCAGTTCACCAGCAGCTTGCTGCCGTTGATGTCGCCATTCAATTGCGGCGCGCCGATGGTGCCGCTGCCAGACAAGGCCACCTTCAAGGCGCCACCCAGCTCCAGGCCTGGCTGGCCCGTCAGCGGCGCCAGCCAGGCCAGTGTATCGATATTGGTGGTGCCCGTCAGTGAGAGGGCGCTGTCGTTGCTGATGCGTCCGCCCAGCATTTGCACGGTGGCATTGATATCGCTCTGGCCCGCGCGTGCGCCATCGAGTTTCACGGCCAGGCGCAGTTGCTGGTTCGCTACATCCACGCGGGCATCGAAGGTACGCAAGCCCAGCGCCAGCGGCTGTTCCACGCCCACCGTCACGTCGCCTTTTTCGCGGTAAATGTGCAGCATGCCGGCCAAAGACGGATCCTTCTGTTTCGCCGTTGGCACCTGCATGTCGAGCGACCATTGCGCGCCCAGGGTCAGGTCGCTGCGCGCATTGGCTTGCAGCGAGGGAATCACTTGCGCCAGATACGTCAGCGCCACGCCGGCCGCCTGGCCGGAACTGGTCCAGCGGGGGCCGTTCTTGACCAGGCTTTGCATGGTGATGCTGCCTGCCGGTAATTTGATGACGGTGTTGCCCACGCTGATCTGTTCAGGCTGGCCCAGGCCCGCCACGCCACTGCCGGCAGGACCGGCCACTTTCACGGGCACGGGCGCTTGCAGCACCAGCGCATAACGGCCCTTGTTTTGCAGGCTGTCGATCATGCCCGTCCAGCTGGCACCGCTCTGGCTACCCCGGATTTGCACGCTGGCATCGAAATCGTCATTGCGCGCCGTTACACTGAGCGTATGGCTGCCGCGCGTGCCCGTCGTGCCCAGGCGGGCGCTGGCCAGCTTGAAGGTGGGCGTGCTGTAGCCCGTGATGTCGAGGCTGCTGACCATCGGGTCGAGTGCGCCCTGGCCGGCGCCCACGCTGGCGCTGCCTTTGACGGCTTTCAATTGCTGGTCGCCAAAGAAGGTCAGGTCACGGCCATCGAGGCTCAGTTGCGCGGCCGGCGCGTCCATCTTGCCCGAGACGGAGCCGGACGCATGCAGCACGCCGGCAAAGCGGGGGCCCAGCGTCGACAGTTGCGGCGCATCGAGTTTCCACGTCAGCTTGTCGGTGGCGCCGCCCAGCGCGCCCTTGGCCAGCAGGCTGTTCGGTCCCAGGCGCAGTTCCGCATCGACGCTGTCGACCCGTTTCGCGTTGGCCGACAACTTGGCGTAACCGGCCAGCGGCGCGTTTTGCAAAGTCGATTCGCGCAAACCGAGGTTCAGGGCCACCTGCCAGTCGCTGGTCAGGCGGCCGCTGCCGTTGAAGTCCGCATTCACGCTGCCGTTGGGTAATGTCGCGCCAAAGGCGGCGGGGTTGATCTTTTGCAAGGAACCCGCCATTTTCAATTCCGCTTCCTTCTTCGGACCCGTCAAGCCCACTTCGCCGCTGGCGTGGATGGCGCTGTCAGGCGCAGGTCGCCTGCCGCTGGTCAAGCCCAGACCCTTCGCATCGGCAACAAACGTCGTGCGCGGCTGCTGCAGGGTGCCTTGCACCACGCCGCTGGCCAGCACGGCGCCCAGCAAGTCGCCCTGCAGGGCAGAGAGCTGGCGCGCATCGACATTCCAGTGGAGTTTTTCGCCGGTGCCGCCAAAGTTGCCGTTGGCCGTCACGTTGTTCTTGCCCAGCGCCAATTGCACGTCGATGCCGCTGAAGTGGGCTGCATCGGCCGTCAGCTTGCCCTTGCCCGACAGGGGCTGGTCGAGCAGCTTGCTGGGGCGCACGGTGAAGTCCGCATTCGCCAGCCATTGCGGCGCCACGTGACCATTGGCGCGCACGTCGAGGTTCAGGTCGGCCACGGGGAAGGCGCCAAAGTCTGCGGGATTGAGGCGGCTGGCATTGGCCACGGCCTTGAATGGCTGTTCATCCTTCAGACTGATCTGGCCCGTCGCGTTGACGCTGCTTTTTCCTGCTTGCAAGGTCGCCTTGCGCAGTTGCACCAGGGAATCGGCCAGCGTGGCTTCCACGTCCAGGCGCAGCTTGGCTTCGCCCAGTTTGGCGCGCAGGGTTTGCGCCTTGCCGTCGCTGTCGAGCACGATATCGCCGACGATCTTCGTGCTGTTGATGCTGCTGTAAATGTGCTGCAAGTCGATCTTGTCGGTGTGCAAGGTCAATTGCGCATTGCCGATGGGCGCATCGACGGCGTCGCGGTTGAGCTTGCCGCTACCCGTGAATTTGCCCGCGTTGCCGAAATCGATGATGGCCGATTCCAGCGTGGTGGCCGTCAGGGTGCCGCCCAGGCGCGCTTCGAACTGGCGCAGCGGCAGCCTTTGCTGGTCGATGGGGCCGGGCGTGGCATGGTTGAGGATGGCCAGCTTGCCCGACACGGTTTGCGCATTCGGGCGCGTGTCGATGGCGGCATCGAGCTCCAGGCTCAGGTCAGCCTGCGGCAAGGTCGCGTCAAACTTGCCCGGATTGATGTTGCGGCCTTTGATGCTGGCCGAGCGCAGGATGATGACGGGGTCGAACGGCGCCAGCGCCAGCTGGGCGTCGGCCGTCGCTGCGCCCGCGCTGCCCTTGGCTGTCACGTTCAGCACATTCAGGTCGCCGCCCAGCTGCAGGGTCAAGGCGGCCGGTTTTTCACCGGCGGCGGCCTTGAGCTGCGTCAAGCTCGCCTTGCCGCTGAGCTTGAACGGCTGCGTGGCGGCAATCGTCGCGCTGGCCGTGGCCTGGCCGAACGGCGTCAGCGCCGAGGCGTCTTCCAGCTGCCATTGCGTCTTGTCGCCCGACAAGGTGAAATGAATTTTTTCAAATACCGTGTTGCCGCCCGCGCTGATGAGGGTGACCTTGTCGAGGCGCGCGTCGCTGATGCCGATTTTAAAAGGCGAGGCCAGGCTGGCCGGCATGCTCGACGGCTCTTCGGAGGGCGCCGTACTTTCCACGGACAGGCTGGCTACGTGCAGTTCGCTGATGGCGATGCCTTCCGAAAAGAATTGGAAGGGTGACCAGTTGATATCGATATTGTCAGCCGTGATGTGCTGCGTCTTGCTGCGGTAACTGACGTGGCCCAGGTGCATGCGCTTGTACAGCGAGCCGGACACGCCCGACACTTCGATTTCGCCGCCGCTGGCACTGGCCACTTTTTGCACCAGCATCTGCAAGGTCGATTCGCGGCCCAGGAACCAGAAGGCGGCGCCCAGCAGCACGGCCAGGCTGGCGACGGCGATCAGCACATAGCGGGGCCAGCGGCGCGGTTTTTTTACTGGAGGCGGGGGCGCGGCGTTCGGCGCCTCGGTAGTCATATCAGACATCAGAAAGTGAATCCCAGAGAGAAGTGCAAACGGTATTTTTGGACGGCATGGCCATATGCCACGTCGACATTGATGGGGCCGACGGGGCTCTTGTAGCGCCCGCCCAGGCCGTAGCCCGATTTCGGCGTCATGGCCGCTTTCACCGTGTCGGCCGCGTTACCGGCGTCATAGAAGGCGGCAATCGCCCATTTCGGCTTGAACCAGTACTGGTATTCGGCGCTGCCAGTGAGCATGTAGCGTCCGCCGACGGTGGCGTCGCCTTCCTTTACGCCCAGTTCCTGGTAGCCATAGCCGCGCACCGACTGGTCGCCGCCCGCGCGGAACAGGTAGACGGCCGGCACGCCGCGTTTTTCCTTCGAACCGAGCGCGCCCATTTCGCCGCGCACGATCAGCTCGCCTTTTTCGCCCAGCGGACGGTAATACACGGCCTTGCCGGCCACGCGCACGAAGCGCTCGTCCGTCAGCACGGGCAGCAGGGCGCCGCCCACCTGGGCATTGATGACATAGCCCTTGGTGGGGAACAGCAGGCTGTCGAGGCTGCGCTTGGTGATGGCATAGGTCAGGGGCAAGCTCTTGCTGCGCGTCTGTTCCAGGCCGACGACGGTCTTGTCTTCGCTGAGGAACTCGAACGTCAGGCTGCGTTCGAGGTTGGTGCCGCCCCAGTTACGCTTGGCCGAGATGGTGGTGACGGCCGTGATTTCATTGGAAATGTCGCTGCGTTCGAACGAAGCGCCCGCGCTGTCGTTGTAGCCGCGTTCGGTCGTTGGAAAGTAAAAATTGGCGTGCGCCGCCTGTTTCTTCGTTTCCATGGTGAGGGCGCTCTTGAAGCGCGTGCCCCACACATTCAGGTTGTCGTAGTTGAGCTGGGCGCGATTGCCCGTATTCGTACTGAAACCGAGGCCGGCGCTGACGTTCTGCTGCTTGTTTTCCGTCACGCGCACCACCAGCGGCAGCTGCGGCGCGGGGCCGCGGTTGACGGGCTTGGCTTCAGGGACGGCGCCGGCGGCCTCGGCTTGCTGGCTGTCCTGGCCCGCCTCGATCTGCTCGCCCAGGATGCTGCTCATGTCGGCGCTCACTTCCACGCTGGCAAAGTAGCCCGTGTCCTGCAGGCGCGCCTGCAACGATTGCAGTGCCGATTCGCTGTAATAGTCGCCCGGGCGTATCTTGTCGAGGTTGCGGATGATGGCTTCCGGGTAGCGTTTCAGGCCTTCGATGCGCAGTTCGCCAAAGCGCAGTTCAGGGCCGCTGTCGAGCACCACCAGCAAGGACACCTTGTGCGTTTCCGGGTCAACCACGGCTTGCGTATCGACCAGTTGGGCGCGCGGATAGCGCGTCTGCACCACTTCGCGCAGCAGCGCGCGCTTGGCCGATTCCCAGTCGGCCTGGCGAAACACGCTGCCCGTCTTCAGTGGCCAGCTGCGCTTGAGCGCTTCCGTATCGTACGGTTCGGAGGCGGCCAGCGGCGGCGTGGGATCGAAGCCGCGCAATTCCAGCTCGACCTTGTCGATGGTCACCGGTGCGCCCGGATCGACGTCGACGATGACGACGGGCTTGGCGCCCGTCGTATCGACGCGCACCGTGACGACGGGCGTGTAGTAGCCGGCCGTGGCGACGAGGTTTTTGGCTTGCTCAGGCGTATCACGCACGAGGCGCTGCAATTGCTCGCGGTCCATGCGCGGGTTGCCGCGGAAGCGTTCCAGGTCCAGGTTTTTTTCGAGCAACTCATCGAGGTCGCCGGGCGCGTTGACCTTGACTTCGTACTGCAGCGGCGCGGGCGCCGCTTCCGTGCTGACGGGGCTGTCTGCAACGGCGTCTTGCGGGGTCTCCTGGGCGCCGGCATGGGCGATGGGGAACAGCAAGATGGCACCGCCGGCGGCCGCCAGTGTCAGTTGACCCATTACTTTTGTCACTACTTGTGCCAAAATTCGTGGTCGTATCGCCTTGCCGGCAGCTGTATGCCGTATGGGTCGTGCAGAAAACATGGTGCTCCAGATGAGTAAATGCTGACTGCATGTTACCGGAATAGGTAAACTGATGGCGGACGAATAAGTATTTTTTGCGCGGGGAATCACGTTTCCGCGCGCACGATTGCAACAGAGTAAAACTGAAAAGAAAGAAATTATGCTAGCAACTGACTCCGCACTGGTGCTCTTTAGCGGTGGGCAAGATTCCACCACCTGCCTGGCCTGGGCCTTGAAGCACTATAGCCGCGTGGAAACCATCGGCTTTGACTATGGACAGCGCCATGCGATCGAGCTGACCGTGCGTCCCGGCGTGCTCGAGCAGATGCGCCAGCAATCGTCTGAGTGGGACAGCCGCCTGGGCCAGGACCATATGATCGACCTGTCCCTGATTTCCGCCATTTCCGATACGGCCATGACCCAGAACGTCGAGATCGTCATGCAGGAAAACGGCTTGCCGAACACCTTCGTTCCTGGGCGCAACTTGCTGTTCATGACGGTGGCCGCCACCGTGGCGTACCGACGCGGCTTGACGGTGCTGGTCGGTGGCATGTGCGAGACGGATTTTTCAGGCTACCCGGATTGCCGCGACGATACGATGAAGGCGCTGCAAGTGGCGCTGAACCTGGGCATGAACACGCGTTTGAAACTGGAAACGCCGCTGATGTGGCTGGACAAGGCGCAAAGCTGGGACTTGGCGGAAGACCTGGGCGGCCAGCCGCTGGTCGACCTGATCCGCAGCGGCACGCACACGTGTTACCTGGGTGAACGGGGCGAGCTGCACGACTGGGGTTATGGCTGCGGCACCTGCCCCGCCTGCGCCCTGCGCGCCAACGGCTACCAGCAATACGCGGCGCGCAAAGCCCTGAAGTAAGCAAGTTGTAAGCAAGTTGCCCCGTTTCTTCAAGCGGCGCGGCCACGATGGCATGCGGGCGCAGGCTGCCGACCAACAAATGCCGCGCCGTCTGGATGATGCCGTCGAGCTCGGCCGTGAACGGCGCCCCGGTGCTCAGCATCAGCGGGTGCGCAGAATGGGCCTGGCTATGTGGGGCGCTCCTGCCTGCGGACGGGGATGGTTTTCACGGCATCGAATTTTCCCGGAGTACGCATCATTGCATTGGCGAAATATGTGATCTTTTTAATACAATATTCAGCATTGCAAGGGCGTCCGCTGTAACGTACTATCATTCTCATCGACTACCGATGGTAATCGTGCAGTCCGCTGCCAGCCATGCTGCTGGTCGTGTAGCGGTTGGATAACTGTTCTGCTTTTCCGCCTGTCATGCCTACACGCGCGTCTACGTCGTGGTTTGCTCGCTCAGTGTCGCACTGGGTGGGGCCGCGCGTGCTGGCCGCGCTGGTGCTGGCGCTGTGTCTGGGCCTGACGTATGGCGCCTGGCGCAATGCCCATGACGCCAGCGAACAGCAGGTGCAGGCCGATTTTGACTTCCGCGTGCGCCAACTGGTGGGCAACATCGTCGTCCGCATGCAAACCTACATCCAGGTGTTGCACGGCGTGCAGGGGCTGTATGCCAGTTCGCAGGGCGTCACGCGCAGCGAATTCCATGCGTATCTGGCGGTGCAGCAGGTGGATCGCCAGTTTCCCGGCATCCACGGCATCGGCTACCTGCCGCTGTTGCCCGGTGCCGGGCTGGAGCGGCACGAAGCGAGCGTGCGCGCGGAGGGCTATCCCGGCTATGTCGTGCGCCCGCCGGGCCAGCGCGCCTGGCATGCGCCCATCACTTATCTGGAACCTTTAAGCGAAAGCAACCTGCTGGCGTTCGGCTATGACATCTGGTCCGAACCCGTGCGTCGCGCCGCGCTCGAACAGGCGCGCGACACGGGCCAGGCCGCCATGACGGGCAAGATCCACCTGGTGCAAGATGGTGGCAGCGCCCAGGCGCATGGCTTCCTGGTCGTGCTGCCCGTGTATGACAATGGCTTGCCGCATGCGGGCGTGGAACAGCGGCGCGCCGCCTTGCGCGCCTGGCTGTTTGCGCCGTTCCGCATGGGCGACCTGATGGCGGGCGTGGGCGGCGAGGGGGCGCGCCAGCTGGACCTGGAAATCTATGATGGCGCGCAACTGGCCGAGGCGGCCCTGATGTATGACAGCTTGCCGGGCACGCAGTCGTCTGCCGCGTCGGACAGCCTGTTGTCGCAGCAGGCGATCAGCATCGCCGGCCATGTCTGGACCTTGCGCGTGCGCGCCATGCCGGGCTTCGATGGCGAGCTGCTGGCGCGGCCCCGCCTGATGGCCTGGAGCGGCTTGCTGGCCAGCGTCGTGCTGGCGCTGGCGGCCTGGCTGCTGGCGGCGGGTCGCGCCCGCGCCCAGGCGGCGCTGGCGCACTCGAGCGAGCTGGCTGGCCAGCTGGAGCAGGGTCAGGCGAGCGTGCTGGCGATGGCCGAGGCAGCGCAGCGCAGCCAGGCCATGCTGCGCAGCATCCTCGATTCGACCATCGACGGCATTCTGGTCGACAATATCGATGGCCGCATCTTCATGTCGAACCGGCGCTTCCGCGACCTGTGGCAAGTGCCCGATGCGCTCGACTGGCAAGCCGATGGCGCGGCGCTGGTGCGCCATGTGCAAAGCCAGCTGGAGCAGGCGGCGCCTTTCCTGGGAGCACGCGCCCGCGCGCCGCACGGCCACCGCGAACGGCGCGATGTGCTGCACCTGCGCGATGGACGGATGGTCGAGCAATATGTGCGTAGCATGCAACTGGGCAACGAACAAGCACGCTTGTGGACCTTCCGCGATATCAGCGAGCGCAGTCAGATGGAACGGCGCGAGCACACGCGGCGCCAGGTGCTGGAAATGCTGGCCACGGGCGCGCCGCTGGAACGGGTGCTGGAAAGCGTGGTGCTGAGCGTGCAAGCCGACCATCCCGCCATGCTGTGCAGCATCTTGCTGCTCGATGAAAGTCGCCACCGCCTGGTGCTGGGCGCGGCGCCGAGCTTGCCCGCGTTTTTTAACCTGTCCAGCCATGGCCATGACCTCGACACCCTGCAGGGCGTGCATGGCATCGCCGCGCAAGCGCTGCGCGACGGCCAGCGCGTGATCGTGGGCGACCTGCATGCCGCTGCCAATGTGCAAGAGACGATGGAACTTGCATGGCGAGCCCAGCTGCAATCGTGCTGGGCCGAGCCGGTGCGTGGCGGCTCGGGCAAGCTGCTTGGCGTCATGATGGCGTATCACCGCCAGCCCACCCTACCGGGCGCGGCGCATCTGGCGCGGCTGAGCGAGGCGGCGCACCTGGCCGGCATGGCCATCGAACAGGCGCAGGTGGCGCTGGCCCTGCGCGCCGGCGAAGCGCGTTTCCGCAGCCTGTATGACCATGCGCCCGTGGCCCTGTGGGAGCAGGACTGGTCGGCCGTGCGCGCCGCGCTCGATGCGCTTGAGCAAGCAGGCGTGCGCGACCTGCGCGCCCACTTTCACGCCAATCCGGACGCGCTGCAGCGGCTGGCGGGGCTGGTGCGCATCATCGATGCGAACGGCGCCGCGCTGGCGCAGGTGCGTGCCAACGAGGACGACCAGCGCCGCGGCGCGCTGGGCCTGGCGCAGAATTTCGATGACAGTGCCTTGCCCCGTTTCGGCGATGCACTGCTGGCGCTGGCTGGCGGCGCCCACTTGTACGAGTGCGAGAGCAGCTTCGTGCGTCTCGATGGTGCGGCGCGCCAAAATGAATTGAGCTTGCTGGTGATGCCCGGCCATGCGGACAGCCTGGACTTTGTCATGGTGTCGACGCTCGACATCACCGAGCGCAAGCGCATGAACGCGGAATTGTTGCAGCTGGCGACCACCGATTTTTTGACCGGCTTGCCAAACCGGCGCCACTTCATGGCGGCGCTGGAAAACGAGCATGCACGGTTGCAGCGCGAGCTGGCCAGCAGCGCCAGCGTGCTGATGCTCGACATCGATCACTTCAAGCGCGTCAACGACGAGTATGGCCACGCGGTGGGCGATACCGTACTGCGGCACCTGGGCGCGTTGATGTGCCAGGCGCTGCGCAAAGTCGACGTGTCCGGCCGCGTGGGCGGCGAAGAATTCGCCATCTTGCTGCCGGGCACCGACCTGGCGGCGGCGGCCGTGTTTGCCGAACGGTTGCGCCGGCGCGTGGCAGAAAGTTCCTTGACCACCGATGGCGGCATCTTGATTACCATCACGGTGAGCATCGGCATGGCCGCCATGACCGGTACCGATGCCGATGCCGATTCCGTGCTGGCACGCGCCGACGAGGCGCTGTACCGTGCCAAGCGGGGCGGGCGCAACCGCATCGAACAGAATGACGGCGGCAGCGACGGCGTGCTCAGCAAGTTCATGGCGCAGTGATTACAGGCTGTGCTGACGCGCTTGCGCCAGCTTGCGGTTGCGGCTGACGATCAGCCAGACGATGGCGACGGGAATCAGCAGCGGCAGCAGCACGGGCGTGCTCAGCGCCAACGCCAGCACCACGCACAAGGCCACCACGGCGATCAGCACCACGCCTACGCCGGCCAGGACTACTCCTGAGATGACGGCGGCGCACACCAGCGCAATGGCGGCGATCAGCAAGCCGCCGCCGGCAAACACCAGGCCGAACAGCCACTCCAGCGGCCCATCGATATCGTCGCCGTGGAACTGCATGTGCATGTCGCTGCCGTTTATCTTGTCGAGGAACAGGCAGGCGAGCATGACGATGAGGATGAAGGTGAGTAATTTTTTCATGATGGGCCTCTGTGGATGGGTGACTGGGTATTGCATGGTCACACTGTAGCGGCGCGCGGCAGGCGCTGCCAGCGGCGTGCGACAGGCGGTTATTTTCACGGTATGGGAGGTCTGTACGGGCCGAAAACGCTGATCTGGAACAAGATTTCTTTTCTTGTAATACGCGCAAGCCGTCCTATACTGAACACCTCAGTCTCGCAAGGAGGGCAACATGCTTTTGTTTGCAGATACCGGGGATCAATCGCTATCCCCTTCTGGTCATCAAATCACGCGCCAGCGTAGCGCCCCGCAGTCCTGCGCCGAACCCGTCGGCGCGCCATCGGCGATACCGCCGATCATCATCAATCCCTTTAATTACCATGCGCCACTGCCAGCCATCGACCCGCGCTGGGTGCCGCCCGGTCCACCGCTGACCTGGCCCAACCGGCCTGCCATGTCCATGTGCTGATGGTTGGCCATTGAAAGAAATGACCAGCCTCAGCCTGGTAGTGAAAAAAGCCCGCAAAAGCGCGGGCTTTTGTTGGTGCTTGCATGGCATCAGGATTGTTTGCGGCGAAGCATGAAGCCCAGCAAGCCCAGGCCGGCAAGCAGCATGGCATAGGTTTCCGGTTCGGGGACGGCGGTGATGAAGGCGTGGTTATCGCTTTCAAAGGCATCCTGGCCTGTTGAGTGGAAGGCGATCGAGGTAAATTTTTCCCCTTCGCCCGCCCACGCATTCACATACAGACCGACCGATTGATCACCATTGGCGCCGATATCGCCCAGCGTGGCGATTTGCGATCCCGTCAGCGTGACCGTGCTCTGATTGTCCATGGTGAAGACGACGCTGTTATACGTATCTGGCGAGCCCATGTAGAAACCAAAATAGCTCAGTCCTCCACCGAAGGTGGCGACGCCAGGGGTGATCTGGCCATTCGTCACGCCGACGGAATAGAAGGCCGTCAAATCGTTCGGTGGCTGCGCGGCGTAGCTTGGGTGATCGCTGGTAAAGACGCTACCCGTGTAATTGCCGGGCACTAGTCCATCATTGAAATTGATGGTGGTGGCGCCCGCGACCGACGTGACCAGCCCCTCGCCTGCCAGTACCGTACCGCCGGTAGTGAAGGTGGGAACTGCGCTGGCGCTGCCTGCGGCGATGGCGAGCGTGGCGCAGGCCAGAGTGGACAAGATTTTCATGTTGATACCCTCGAATGTGTATAGGTGTATGCAGCTATTTTTATCAGGAACGACGAAAGTGCCTGGCGTGGCGAGGCAGCGCGGCGTGCAGGGATGAGGGACGTCGCATGATAAAAAGAGTCTCTTGTAACCAGGCATTACTAAATGCAATTTTTGAATATAAAAAACACAATTCAGATTGCAAAATAATAATAGTATTACTTGAGAAATATCAAAGCTCGATTGCTAGAATAAAGCTACTACATTGTTAGCTTGTCATATCGCCGAGATCGGCTATGGCGGGCGCGCCTTACCTTGCGGCAAGGCGGCACGGGAGGGCGTTTTCGACTATCATGCTAGCCCCGACCTTCCATCACGAGCACCGCCATGAGTACCGATTTCCCCGACTTTTCCGACGAAGCAGCCGAGCAAGACAATGACGCCCCGATCCAGGAGCCGCGCCTGTGGGTAGGCAATGGCTGGACGGCGCGCGTGATCAAGAACGAGGAAGATGAAGGCTGGGCCGTGGCCATGATCAAGGATGGCGAACCGGAGCCGGCGCTGGTGGGCCCGTGGACCATGGGACGCGACAAGAAAAACCCGAAGCCGCTCGACGTCAACGCGTTTAACACGCTGGTCAAGACGGCCTCGGAAGTGTTGCGCCGCCACGAGCAGCAGTTGCATGCGCAGTTGCACAAGTACCTGTTTGTCGCCACCGACGAGGGGCAAATCAAGGTGATGTTCGACATCGTGCCCGACGAAGACCACCCGTACGCGGAACTGAGCGCCTACGACGCCGATGGCGAGCAGATCGCCAAGGTGCGTACCTCGGCCGCGTTCAAATTCAATGCCACGTCTGCCGCGCACTGGATCGAAGGCGGCTATCGCAAGCCGGGTTAAGCCCATGCGATAGCGCGCGTCTCCAGCGTCTTTATTTACTCAGCTGTACCGCCGCGCCTTCGGGCGCGGCTTGCATTTCCACCTCCTCTTCCTTGCGGTACGCCAGCCGGTACAGCAGCGGCAGCACCAGCAAGGTCAGGGCGGTCGACGACAGGATGCCACCGATTACCACGGTGGCCAGCGGACGCTGCACTTCGGCACCCGTGTCCGTGGCGATGGCCATCGGCACGAAGCCCAGCGACGCCACCAGCGCCGTCATCAGCACGGGCCGCAGGCGGGTGATCGCGCCTGCACGGATCGCTTCCTGCAGCGGCATGCCTTGTTCGCGCAGCTGGCGGATGTAGGCGATCATCACCAGGCCATTGAGTACCGCCACGCCGGACAGGGCGATGAAGCCCACCGCTGCCGAGATCGACATGGGAATGTCGCGCAGCCACAGGGCGACGATGCCGCCCGTCAAGGCGAACGGGATGCCGCTGAACACCAGTAGCCCGTCCTTTACGTTGCCGAACATGGTGAAGAGCAAGACGAATACCAGCGCCAGCGCCACGGGCACCACCAGCTCCAGGCGTTTCGTGGCCGACTGCAACTGCTCGAACTGGCCGCCCCAGCTGGTCCAGTAGCCGGCGGGAATGGCCACCTGCGCTTGCAACTGCTGCGTGGCGTCAGCCACGAAGGAACCGATATCGCGCCCGCGCACGTTGGCGCTGACGACGATGCGGCGTTTGCCGTCTTCACGGCTGATCTGGTTCGGCCCCGGCGCCACTTGCAGGCTGGCGACTTCACCGAGCGGGATGAAGCGCGCGCGGCCCTCCGCCGCCGCCCCCAGGGGCAGGGCGATGGGCAGGCGCTTTAATTGCTCCAGGTCGTTGCGCAGACTGTCGGGCAGGCGCACGACGATGTCGAAGCGGCGGTCGCCCTGGAAGAGAGTGCCTGCCTCTTGCCCTCCGATGGCCGTGGCGATTGCCGATTGCACGTCAGCAATGTTGAGGCCGTAGCGGGCCGTCTGCTCGCGGTCGATCTGCACCGTCAGCATGGGCAAGCCCGTCGTTTGTTCCACTTTCACTTCGGTGGCACCCGGTATCTTGCCCAGCACGCCCGCGATCTTCGCTGCCGTGCTGTCGAGCACGGCCATGTCGTCGCCGAACAGTTTCACGGCCACGTCGCTGCGCACGCCGGAAATCAATTCATTGAAGCGCAACTGAATCGGTTGCGAAAACTCGTAGTTGTTGCCCGGCAAGCTGGTGGCCGTCGCTTCGATTTCCGCCAGCAACTGTTCGCGTGATTTGTTCGGCTCTAGCCACTGATCGCGGGGCTTGAGCATGATGTAGCCATCGGAAATATTCGGCGGCATGGGGTCCGACGCGATCTCGGCCGTTCCCGTGCGGGCGAACACGCGCGCGATTTCCTTGTGGTTACTCATCAGCTTGCGTTCCAGCTGCTGCTGCATGGCCAGCGATTGCGTCAAGCTGGTGCCGGGGATGCGCAAGGCCTGGATGGCGATGTCGCCCTCGTTCAGGCTGGGCACGAATTCGCTGCCCATGCGCGTGGCCAGCAAGCCTGACAGCAATACGGCCACCGCCGCGCCCGTCAGCACGACGGGCGTATTGCGCATCACCTTGCCCAGCAGCGGCGCATACCAGCGCTTGGCCGCGCGCATGATGGCGTTTTCCTTCTCCGCCACCTTGTCGCCAATAAACAGCGCCACGGCGGCAGGGATGAAGGTGATCGACAGCAGCATGGCACCGAGCAGGGCGATCACCACCGTCAGGGCCATTGGCGTAAACATGCGGCCTTCCACGCCCGTCAGCGCGAAGATGGGCAGGTACACGACCATGATGATCAGCTGGCCATACAGCAAGGGCCGGCGCGCTTCCTGCGATGCCGCAAACACTTCCTGAAAGCGTTCCTGCAAGGTCAACGGCCGTCCCAGTTTTTGCTGCGCATGGGCCAGGCGGCGCACGCAGTTTTCCACGATCACCACGGCGCCATCGATGATGATGCCGAAGTCCAGCGCCCCCAGGCTCATCAGGTTGGCGCTCACATGGTATTGCACCATGCCCGTAAACGTGAACAGCATGGCCAGCGGAATCACCATGGCCGTGATGACGGCCGCGCGGATATTGCCGAGGAACAGAAACAAAATGGCGATCACCAGGACCGCGCCTTCGAGCAGGTTTTTCTTCACCGTATTGATGGCCTTGTCGACCAGCACCGTGCGGTCATACACTGTGACGGCGTGCACGCCTTTCGGCAGGCTGCGGTTAATTTCCAGCATCTTCTTGTCGACCGCTTGCGAGACGGCGCGGCTGTTCTGTCCGATCAGCATGAACACCGTGCCCAGCACCACCTCGCGGCCGTTTTCCGTGGCCGCGCCCGTGCGCAGCTCGCGCCCCAGCACCACATCGGCCACGTCGCGGATGCGGATCGCCACGCCCTGCACATTGGCGACGACGGTGTTGCCGATGTCGTCTTTCGATGCTACCTGGCCTGGCGCGCGTATCAGCAGCTGCTCGCCCTGCCGTTCGATATAGCCGGCGCCCACGTTGCTGTTGTTGCGCTCGAGCGCCGTCACCACGTCTTGCAGGCTGATGCCGTAGGCGGCCAGTTTTTCAGGGTAGGGCGCCACCTGGTATTGCTTGGCGTAGCCGCCGATGGCATTGATTTCCGTCACGCCCGTGACATTGCGCAACTGCGGCTTGATGATCCAGTCCTGGATTTCGCGCAAGTCCGTGGGCGTGTACGGCGTGCCATCGGGCTTCTTTGCGCCGTCTTGCGCTTCCACCGTCCACAGGTAGATCTCACCGAGGCCCGTGGAGACGGGCCCCATCTTTGGCGTGATGCCGGCCGGTAAGCTTTCCTTGGCTTCCTGCAAGCGCTCGTTGATCATCTGGCGCGCAAAATAAATGTCCGTGCCATCCTTGAAGATCACCGTCACTTGCGACAGGCCATAGCGCGACAGCGAGCGCGTCTGTTCCAGGTTCGGCAAGCCGGCCATGGCCGTCTCGATGGGGAACGTCACGCGCTGCTCGGTTTCCAGCGGCGAATAGCCGGCGGACTGGGTATTGATTTGCACCTGCACATTGGTGATGTCGGGCACGGCGTCGATGGGCAGCTTCTGGTAATTGTAGATGCCCAGGCCGGCGATAAAGGCCACGGCCAGCATCACCAGCCAGCGCTGGTCGATGGCGAAGCGGATCAAGCGTTCAAACATGATGGTTTCCTTTTGTTTGACGTGATCAGTGTTCGTGGCCGGCGGCATCTTTGCCCAGCTCGGACTTCAGCACAAAGCTGCCTTGCGCCGCGTACGGCGTGCCGGCGGCCAGGCCCTGCTTGATGTGCGTCAACTTGCCATCGCTGCGCCCCAGCACCACGGGCGTGGCCTGATAGCCATCCTTGATTTGCACGAAGACGACGTGCTTGTCTTCCACCGTCTGGATGGCCGTGCTGTGCACGGTGACGGGCGCGTCCGCTTCTCCGGACACCACTTCCACGCTGACGAACAGGCCCGGACGCCAGGCCATGTCGGGGTTCTGCAAGCTGATACGTGCCTTGGCCGTGCGCGTCTGTTCGCCCAGCAGCGCGCCCACATAGGTGATCGTGCCTTGCGCGCTGGCGTCGAATGCACTGGCTTTCACTTCCGCCTTGCCTCCCATGCGCACGGTGGCCAGGTCTTTCGCCGGCACGGCGATTTCCGCCCACACGGTCGACAGGTCGGAAATGACGAAGATGTTCGCGTCTTCCTTGACGGCTTCGCCCAGGGTGATGTGTTTTTCCAGCACCATGCCGTCGAACGGCGCGCGGATCTCGTAGCGGTTCAGCGGCCCCTTGCTGGCTCCACTGGCGCCCAGCGCGCCGAGCTTTTGCTGCGCATTATGAACGGCGATTTCCGCCTCGCGCCACGTTTGCTGCGCCTGCAGATAATCTTGCTCCGCCGAAATTTTCTCGCGCCACAGTTTTTCTTCGCGTTCATATGTAGAGCGGGCCAAGGATAAACGCCGCTGCGCCGACAGCAATGCGCTGCGCTGTTCCGACAGTTCCGTGCTGGCGATAACGGCCAGGATCTGCCCCTTTTTCACCAGCTGCCCCAGGTCAGCCTGCACGGCTTCCACCACGCCGGCCAGGCGCGGCACGACGTGGGCCGTGCGGTCTTCATTGAAACGGATTTCACCGGGAAGTGCCACGGTTGTCTTGATGCGGCTTGGCGCGGCCGTGGCGATGACGACGCCGGCCGCGCGGCTTTGCGCAGCCGTCAATTCCAGCCGGCCTTCCACTTGCTCGTGGCCGTGTTCGTCTTTCTTTTCTGCATGTGCTTCCGTCTTGACGGCGGCGGGCGGCGCAGTCTTGGACTTGCCCGTGCCGAGGATGAGAACGGCCAGCACGATGCCGGTGGCCGCGATGGCACCGATGGCGATCGCTTGTTTCTTGTCGAGTTTGATATTCATTGTCGGTTCTTCCTTACAGGGGAACGGGGGCGCCCAGCAGGCGCTCGATCTCGGCGGCGGCATGCTGCGCTTCGGTCAGCGCGCGCAGGTATTGGTTTTTGGCTTGCAGCAAGGTGCGCTGGGCATCGAGCACGTCGAGGAAGGCGAACTTGCCGAACTCAAAACCCTTGCTGGCCGCGTCGTAGGCGCTTTGTGCGCCGGGCAAGATGTCCTGTCGCAAGCTTTCCACGTCGAGCCGGGCCGTGGCCAGGCGTTCGCTGGCGGCAGCCACGGCCGTCTGCACGGCGATGTGGGCGGCGGCCAGCTCGTCGCTGGCCTTGTCTCTGCGGCGCAAGGCGTCGAGCTTGTTGCCGGCATTGCGGTCAAACAGGGGCAGCGGCAAGGCCAGGCCGATGATGGCCTGGTTGCGGCCCAGCTCTTCCGAGCGCTTCATGCCGATGCTGAGCGTGACATCGGGCGTGGCGCGCCGCTGTTCCACGTCCAGCATGGCTTGGCGCTGCGCCAGCGCGCTGTGCGCGTGGCGCACGGCCGGGGCCTGGGCCAGGCGTGCCGCCAGTTCGCTGGCGGATGGCGGCTCGGGCAAGGTTTCCAGGCGTCCTTCCGCGACGCTGAAGCGCGGCGTGGCATTGCCCCACAGGGCGGCCAGGCGCTTGCGGGCGCTGGCCAGGGTACTGCGGGCCAGGTTCAGCTCCAGCCGCACGCTCGCTTCGGCAACCCTGGCACGCGTTTCTTCGACAGGGGACGCCTTGCCGGCCGTCACCCGGCGCGCCGTGATGTCGCTGGCGCGCGCGGCCAGCGCCTGCGCGCTGTCGGCCAGGCGCAAGCCTTCCTGGGCGGCCAGCACGTCGACAAAGGCGGCAGTCACGGCGGCGCGCGTGTCCGCCTGCTGCAGGGACAGGCCCGCTTGCGCCAGGTCTTCGCCGCGCTGGGCCACGGCCGTGCGGGCACCGCGCTTGCCGCCCAGTTCTATGAGCTGGTTGAGCTGCACGGTGGTGCTGCGCGTGGCGCGCCGCGTGTCTTCCAGCACGGTTTGCAGTTCCGGATTGGGCAGGGCGCGCGCCTGCTGCAGGGCGCCCCCCTGCGCCGCCAGTTCATGGCGGGCGGCCGACAGGGTGGCGTTACCGCCTTCGGCCAGCAGCAGCGCGGCGGACAAGGTCAGGGGCGCGGCGGGTTCCACGCTAGATTGCGCGTAGGCAAGATTGCCGGCCAACAGGCCGGCGCAGAGACATAATAGATAGATGGAACGGTACATCGAATTCTCCAAAAGCATGGAAAAGAATTCGACGGGACGCACAGGCTTGCGCCAGAGTTAGTCAGGCGCGCATATGGCGATAAGTGATTGAAACGTCCCGTCGGCCTAGATGGCCGACGACCAGTCAGGGCGCTTGGGAGCGTCCGGGATGTGGGAAGCGTAAAAGAAGGGGGCAGTGTCCGCGTTGACGGAGGCCATGTCGCCGACGGGCAGGCTGGAGCCGGCCGGTAGCCACGCATGACCGACGCCATGGCAGACGTTGCAATCGCTGTGCGGCTGGCCTTTTTTCTGCTGTTCAGCTTTGTCAGCCGCGGGTTTCTTGTCAGCATCCGCCTTGTGCTGGTGGCTATGGTGGCCCAGGTGCTGCGCCGCCTTGCCTTCTTCGTGCAGGCAATACGCGCTCGCCGCAGCCCAGGACATCTGGAGCGGAAGCACGAATAGCAGCAAAATGAGGAAGAATCGTCGCATGGTGACGGCTATTGTACAGAAAGGCGGGCGGCCGTGCCCAGCTTAGCGTGGCTGGGCGCGCCACGCCTTCAGCTGTGCGGCGATGGCCTTGCCCTGGAACATTTGCGGCTCTGAATGCTCTTCCGCCTCCATGTCGCCTGCGCGGAAATCGGCCGCCTCGCGCGCTTGCACCAGCACTTTGGCCTGCTCGAACGCTTCGGCAAAGCCGGCACTCTTTGGCAGCGCCTCCTTGAAATACGCTTCGCTGAAATACGTAAAATCGTTCTGGTCGTCGCACCCGAACGAAGTGCGGTCGCTGCGCGCTGCCGTGATGATGAGGGTGTTGTCATCTTTCAATGGCGTAATAAAACCGCCCGCATAGCAGGCCGAGATCACGATGACTTTCCAGCGGATGCCGCTGTGCTTGAGCATGGTGGCCAGCTCCTGCGCGGGCAGGCTGTGCAAGTCCATGCCGTTTTGCGCCAGCGCCAGTTCGTGCTCGGGCGAACCGTGGCTGGTGAGGAACAGGAACAGGATGTCGTTCTGCTTGTCCATCTTGGTGCCCAGCGCATCGAGGCTGGCGGCTATGCTGGTGCGCGTGGCCATCGGCTGCTGCGCCACCGTGTTGCGGCTGTTGATCAGCATCAGGGAGCGGCCCACGGTGCCGTAATCGCGGTCGAACTGGCGCTGCACGAAGGCCGTTTCGCGGTGAAACACTTCCTGCGTGCCATCGCCGGCCACGCCCAGCAGGTACAGATTGATCTTTTTCGCCGCGTTGCGCGGCGCGATGCGCGCCAGGGCGCCGTCGAGCAGGGTGCGCTGGTTGTACAGGGCCAGTTCGATATTGTCGCGCGTGAGTTTATCCAGGGCCGGGTCGTCCAGCTGGCCTTCCGTCCAGTTGCCGCTGTCTTCGCGCCGGCCATCCGCCTGTGCGACGGCGTAGCGCAGCACGCCCTTGCCGTCGAATTGGCCATTCTTGAAACTGCCCCGGTATTCATCGCCCTCGGCCGTGCGCAGCACGCCTTCGCCTTCGAATTTCCAGTCTTTCAGCTCACCTTCGTAGTGGATGCCGTCGCTGGTGCTGACCCTGGCTTTGCCTTGCAGCTGACCTTGGACGAAGTCGCCTTCGAAGACGGTGCCGTCCGTGTCGGTCAGCTTGCCGACGCCGTGCGGGCGCCAGTGTTTGAAATGGCCTTCGAAGGTGGCGCCGTCGGCGCCCTGGAAGCGGCCTTGCCCCTCGAAGCTACCGTTGACGAAGCTGCCCGCATAAATCTCGCCCTTGGGCGAGGTGTAGCGGCCGATGCCATCGAAGGCACCCTGGCGGAAGGCGCCCGTGTATTCGACGCCGGACGCCTGGCGTAGCGTGCCCTGGCCGGAAAAAACGCCGCGTGCGAAGCCCCCTGCATAAAACGCGCCGCTCGCGTATTCGAGCCGGCCCTGGCCATGCATCTTGCCCGCGACGAGGGGGCCAAAATAGCGTCCGCCATCGGCCGTTTCCGCCGCCGGCGCCTTGGCTGGCGCGGCGCACAGCGGCGGCATGCCCAGCGCGGCAAAGGCCAGCAGGCCAGCGAGGGTATAGGGGCGAAGCGAGGCGCGTAGCGTGGCGGTCATGAGGACGGTCTGGACTGTAGGAAGGGGCCTAGTCTGCCACTGTATCGCCAGCGTGGCAAATGCCGGCGTGGCGTGTGTTGCGCTGCTTCAAGGCAAGATTGTGCGTTTTATGCCGTGCCAAGGCTGGGCTGAACTGATAATATTGATTTTCAGAACATATCGACACAAGGCACATAGTTACCCATGGAAAGCCGTCTCAGCCGTCTGGAAGCCGTTCAAAACGTGTTGCTGGAAATCGGGCAGCGTTCGAGCACCTGCAGCGATATCAGCGAATTCCTGCAGGCGGTGCATGCGGCGCTGGGCCGTATCATGTATGCGGCTAATTTTTATGTGGCGCTGAGCGACCGTGACGACGGCCTGGTGCGCTTTCCCTACTTTGTCGATGAATTCGACGCCGCGCCCGACCCGGACGAGGGCGTGCGCCTGGCCAGTGCCGCGCAGTCGCCCACGGCGTGGGTCATCGTCAATCGCAAGCAGCTGGTGATGACGGCCGACGACGATGCCATGCGCGCCATCGGTGGCGGCGCCTGGGGCGGCGGCACGGCGGCCGAGCACTGGATCGGCTGCCCGCTGCTGGATCAGCAGCACCAGGTGCTGGGCGCCATCGTCATCCAGAGCTACGACGAGCAGCATCACTTCAGCCTGGAAGACCAGGCCCTGTTCGCGCTGATCGCCACGCACGTGTCGAGCGCCCTGCAAGGCATGCAAAGCATGGACCGGCTGGAAAAGGCGGTGCAGGAGCGCACGGCCCTGCTGGCACACGAGGTGGCCGAGCGGCGCCGCGCGGAAAACCTGCAGCATGCGCTGTATGAAATCGCCAACCTGTCGGCGCAGGCGTCCGATGCGACGACCCTGTATGCGCGCCTGCACGCCATCATCAGCGAGCTGGTGACGGCGAAGAACTTCCTCATCGCTCTGTACCATCCGGACAACAAGGACATCACGATCCCGTATTTTGTCGATGAAAAGGATGCGCAGGCGCCCGTGAAGCGCTTTCATTACGGCATCGGCATGAGTTCGTACGTGCTGGCGCGCCGCCAGGCCTGTCTGCTCGATGCGGACAGCTATGCGGCGCTGGTGGCCAGTGGCGAGATCGGCGAGCCGCTGGGCAATGTGGGCATCGCCAGCTGGATGGGGGCGCCCATGCTGCTGGGCGAGCGCAAATATGGCGTGATCATCGTGCAAAGCTACGACACTTCCGTCGTGTATGGGCAGGCGGAACTGGACGTGCTGGCCTTCATGGCCAGCCATGTGGCCGTGGCGATAGCCCGCATCCAGGCCGACAGCGCCATGCGCCAGGCCAAGGAAGCGCTGGAAGAGCAGAACGCGGCCCTGAACAGCGCCCTGAGTGCCTTGCAGGAAGCGCAGTCGGAACTGGTGCGCCAGGAAAAGCTCGCTTCGCTGGGCCGCCTGGTGGCGGGCGTGGCGCATGAAATCAACACGCCGCTGGGCATTTGCGTGACGGCCACCAGTCATCTGGTGCAGGAATTGAAGCTGACGCGCGAAGACCTGGACGGCGGCCAGCTCGATGAAGACGGTTTGCGGCAGTTTTTCGACATCATCGACCAGACCCTGCGCATCATGACGACGAATACGCAGCGTGCCGCGGCGCTGGTGCGCAGCTTCAAGCAGGTGGCCGTGGACCAGTCTTCGGACGAGTTGCGCAGCTTTAATTTGCGTAAATATCTCGATGAAATCCTGCTCTCGCTGCAGCCCAAGCTGAAGGGCAAGCCGATCAGGGTAGACATCGATTGCGCACCCGAGTTGCAGCTGCGCAGCTATCCGGGCGCCGTGTCGCAGATCGTCACGAACATGGTGGTCAATTCACTGGTGCATGGCTTTGTCGAAGGCGAGCCGGGCAAGATCAGGATCAGTGCCAGGACGGCCGGCGAGATGCTGGAACTCGACTACAGCGACGATGGCATGGGCATGGATAACGCCACCCTGGGCCAGCTGTTCGACCCTTTCTTCACGACCAAGCGGGGTTCGGGCGGCAGCGGCCTCGGTGCGCATATCCTGTATAACCTCGTGACGGGGCCGCTGGGCGGCACGGTGAAGGTGGTCAGTGCACCAGGCATGGGGCTGCATTACAAGATACGCTTCCCGCTGGAGCCGAAGAGCGCTTGAAAACTTGAACACGGCGGGCCGGAGACGCGGGCCTGAGAAAATGCCGATGGCGGCGTTGCAGCTCCTTGCCGTACATGCGTACTGTCTGCGTCGCTGCGCCTTGCCCTCGACATTTTTCAGGTCCGCTTGGCCCGGAACGCCCGTGTTGGGGGCTAGTGCCGAGGCGTGTTTTGCCGGCGTGCGTCTCGTTCAGGGAGCACTTGGCTCTGACCTTCTAATCAGGGAAACGCTGATTCAACGCAAGTGCCTCATCCAGATTCGCAATCAGCAACTCCACATACTGCGGATCGAGGTGGCTGCCGCTCACTTCGCGCAGGTAGCTGACGACGCGCTCCAGGGGCCAGGCGTCCTTGTAGCAGCGCTTGTGCATGAGGGCGTCGAAGACGTCGGCGACGGCGGCGATGCGCGCGTATTTGTGGATGTTTTCGCCGACCAGGCCTTGCGGGTAGCCGCTGCCGTCGTACTTTTCATGGTGCTGGTGGGCGATCACGGCAGCCGCTTTCAGCAAGGGGCGCTGCGAGCCGTCGAGGATGGACATGCCCACCGTCGGATGCTGCTTCATGATTTCCCACTCGGCCGCGTCGAGCTTGCCCGGTTTCAGCAGCACGGCGTCCGGCGTGGAAATCTTGCCGATGTCATGCATGGGCGCCGCGTGGCGCAGTACCATGGTTTCCTCTTCCGACATGCCGGACGCTTGCGCCAGCAGCTGGCACACTTCGGCCATGCGGCGCACGTGGTTGCCGCCTTCGTGCGAGCGCGATTCGACCACATCGCCCAGACGCAGGATCAGCTCGGCCTGGGTATCGGTGATTTCCTGCGTCAGCAGAATGTTGTCGAAGGCGATGGCCACGCCGGAGCAGAACACTTCCAGCAATTGCGCGTCGAGGTCGGAAATTTCTTCCACGCCTTTCAAGACCAGCAGCGAAGCCTTGCCGCTGCTGTTGGGAAAATAGCCGACATAGGTGTCGCCATGCAGGCGCGAGATCCTGTTGCTCTTGGCATGGTCCAGCTGCGACAGCAGGGAAGGGCTGAGGATGCCGTCATCGGCTTCATGGTCGCCGATCTGCGCGAGGATTTCATAGTCCTGCTCGCCCGTGATGGCGCTGGCGCCGCGCAGGCGCAGCAGCATGCTCGTTTCCAGGCGTAGCAGGGCGACGACTTGCTGCAGCAGGCCGCTGGCGAAGTCGCGCAGGTTGCGCTGCTTGAAGATATGCGCCGAGGCGGCGATGACTCTTTCCAGGCCTTCGCGGTAGTGCAGCTGGGCCAGGCGCGCTTCCTCGACCTTCATGATGTCGCGGTAGGCGCGCAGGGCGGCAAAGGTGGTGGTGAACAGCTTGGTGCGGTCCAGTTCCGTCTTTTCCTTGTAGTCGTTGATGTCGTAGTTCACGATCACCCGTTCTTCCGGCGCCTGTCCCGGCTGTCCCGTGCGCAGCACGATGCGCGTAAACTGGTTGCCCAGGTCTTCGCGCATCCAGCGCGCCACTTCCAGGCCGCTGTCTTCGCGCTCCATCACCACGTCGAGGAAGACCAGGGCGATGCCTTCTTCGCGCGCCAGCACCTGTTTGGCCTCGGCGCCGCTGTAGGCGTGCACGAAGCTCAGGGCGCGGCCCTCGAGGCGAAAACGGCTCAGTGTCAGTTTGGTGATGTCGTGGATGTCGGGTTCATCATCGACGAGCAAGACTTTCCAGGGAGGTAACTTGGGCGATGCTGAAGACAAAAATGACATAAGGGCGAGTTCCGCTAAAAGGCATAACTGACGCAATACTGAGACGCCTGCGCCAGGAATCCCTGTGCGCCATTACCGGCGTTGCGCGTTTTTCGGGCGCATTTTATCGATTGTAGACTGACAGCTAAGTATTAACAATATGCAAGAAAAATTGACTAAAAACATGCAACACACGTGCTAAAAAGATTGTAAATCCCTGCTGTTAACACTATCTATACTTTATCGCTTAGGCAACTATATTTTCAAGACAATACTTTGTTTTAATTAATATTGCTAATGAATCTGCAAAAAAAGTCGGCGCCTTGCTTTTCTGGTGGGAAAGCATAAAAGTAACAAGGTATGAATTCCGCACCAGAATGGGATGCGGCGCGCTATATTGGGTAGGCATAAGAAGTGGCCCCATGCCACTCACATTTCCTGAAAGGGCTAATCATGCAAAAACAAACGACGCGCGCCCTAGTCGCCGCCCTGGCCTTGCTGGCCAGCAGCGCGGCCTGGGCAGGCACGGAAGTACACTTCAGCAAACCGGATCAATACACGGATGTCCCGTTCAACCCGCAGGATCGGGAAGATGTGTTGAAGGAACTGAGCCGGCATTTCGAGAAACTGGGCGCAGCGCTGCCGCCCGGGCAGACCCTGAAAATCGACGTCACGGATGTGGATCTGGCGGGCCGTGAAAATCCCGCGCTGCGTGCCGGCCAGGATATCCGCGTCATGAATGGCCGGATCGACTGGCCGCGCATGCGCCTGCACTATGTGCTGGAACAGGAAGGCAAGGTCATTCGCAGTGGCGATGCAGCCTTGTCCGACATGTCGTACCTGAGCCGCATCAATCATTACTTCAGCAATGAAAAGCTGCGCTATGAAAAGCTGATGATCGATGACTGGTATGCCGATACCTTCGGCATCAAGGTGAAGCGCCAGACGCGCAAGTAAGCGAGCATTCATCGCTATGTCAGCGCTGGTATGCTTCTTCGATGCGCGCCAGCTGGCCGTTCTGCCGCATGGCAAGCAAGGCCGCATTCATCTTGTCGATGAAATCGGCCTTGTAGGCGGGCGTATTGCGCGCGCTGTAGGCGATATACGTGGCTTCGGAAGACAGTTCCAGCACTTCGTGCAAATGAAAGCCGTAACTGGTGAGTTCGCCTTGCAACTGGCGCGCCGTGTGGCGGGCTGCGCCGCGGTCGCTGGCGTAGCAATCGATGCGCCGCAGGGCCAGTTTCCTCAGATTGGCTTCATTGCCCTTGGCCGCTTCCAGGTGGGCGCCATCAATTTTTCCGACAGTAAAAACCCCGTATTGACGCCGATGCTCAGGCCGGCAAAGTCGGTCGGGAAGTGCGTGCGCGGCGTGCGCATGACGGCGTCATGGCAAAACAGCACCACCGATTCGCGGTACAGCATGGCCGAATACGGTTGCACGTACGGCCGTTCCGTCTTGCGCCCTGGCGGAAACAGGCCGAATACCTGGCCTTTTTCCAGCGCATCGAGGCCCCGTTTCCAAGGGCGCGGCTGCAGGTCCAGCCGATACTCCGGCATTCTTGTGGCGGCTGCGCGCAGCAAATCGACGTACATGCCCTTGAACACGCCATTTTCCACGTAGCTGTATGGCGCATAGTCGTCGTCGCCGTACAGGATGACGGTTTGCGGCGCGGCCAGGGCGGTCGGCAAGACGCCCAGCAGCGCCAGGGTCAGGCACAGTCTTGCCGTTATCGCTGCTTGCATGCCGCTCCAGTTTTAATATCTTCCTGGCAAGCATACAGCATGGTAGCAAGGCGACCCGTTTAATCCATTCCTTAATCGATCCAGTTCACCTGCGGGAACTTGCTGCCGAACTCTTCCGGCATGGGTACGACCTGGCTGCGCTTGTAGTTGAAAAACACAAAGCCGGACTTGGCCATCGCGATCAGCGTATTGTCGCGAGGACGCGTGATGCGGAAAGTGATGTCGCCGCCATATTTATTAAAATCCATGACGCCCACTTCGAACAGCAGCTGGTCGCGCGCATGGGCTTCGGCACGGTAGGTGGTGGCCAGGTCGGTGACGATGATGCCGGTGCCGTCCGCTTCAATGTCGCGCACGCCGAATTCGAACAGGAAGCGGGCGCGCGCCTCGGAAATCATGGAAATCATGGAATCGTTGCCGAGATGATTGCCGGCATTGATGTCCGTGGTGCGTACCGTCAGTTGCGAGGAATAGCAGTACTGGTCTTCGGGAAATTCAAGTTTCAAACGGGCCATGGTGCTCTCTTGGGCTGGTGCGCAGGGCGCGACGGGAAAAACCCATTCTAGCCGGTTCCCCGCGCTCCGTCGAAAAACGCCCCTAGCCGCGTGCGGCCCGTTTCACTGGCGCACGCTCATTTGCGTACGCTTACTGAAGTACTCTTATTTACGTACGACCCGGTACACCTTGCCCGTGCCGCTCAGCATGTACAGCTCGTTCTGCGCATCCTGGCCAAACGACAGGATATTGCCCACGTTGGTGATGCCCCAGTCTGTCACGGCAGAGGCCGCGCCATTGCTGTAGCTGAAACTTTTAAGCCAGCCGCTGCAGTAGTCCGAATACAGGTACTGCCCCGCCAGTTCCGGCAGGGCAGAGCCCCGGTACACATAGCCGCCTGTGATCGAGCAGCCGCCAGCCGCATCGTGGCCGTATTCGATGGCAGGCAGGACCAGCCCCGCCTGCTTGCAGCTGCTGCTGTTGTAGCAGTGCGCGCCTTCCATGATGTTCCAGCCATAGTTGTTGCCCGCCTGGCCCACGGGGCGCACATCGATCTCTTCCCAATTGGCCTGGCCCACGTCGGCGAGGTACAGCAGCTGGGCTGGCACGTCGAAGGCGTAGCGCCACGGGTTGCGCAAGCCATAGGCCCAGATTTCGGCGCGCGCGCCGGGCGTGCCGGCAAACGGGTTGCCCGCTGGAATGGCGTATGGCTGGGTTACCGTGCTGGCGTTAACGTCCAGGCGCAGCAGTTTTCCCAGCAGCACATTTGTGTTTTGCGCATTGCCGGACGGGTCGCCCGCGCTGCCGCCGTCGCCCGTGCCCGCGTACAGATAGCCATCCGGGCCAAAGCTGAGCAAGCCGCCATAGTGGTTGCTGAACGTGGGGTGGGGTATCGTGAGAATGGTCAACGCGGACAGGGGATCGGCCACGTTGGCGCTGCCCGCTGACACTTGCCGCCGTTCGATGACGATATCGCCGGCCAGGTTGGTGTAATACAGGAAGAAATAGCCATTGCTCGCATATTGCGGGTGAAAGGCCAGCGATAGCAAGCCCCGTTCGCCGCTGGTGCTGGTCAGGCTGCTGATGTCGAGGAAGGGCGTGGCCAGCAAGTTGCCGTTCTGCAGCACGCGGATGCGGCCGGGGCGTTCTAGAATGAAGAGGCGGCTGTCGCCGGGCGGCGCCGTGAGGAAGATGGGGACGTCCAGTCCGCTGGCTACCTCTTGCAGTGCCAGTGCCAGCGGTGCCGTGGCCGCATAGGTGACACTGGCGCTGGCCGTGGCGCCCGCATTGACTTGCACCTGCTGCGTGACGGGCGTGGGGGCCAGCGTTTGCGTGCCTTGCGCAACACTGGCAGCGCTGAGCATGTAGGCGCCGGGTGCCAGGCTAGCGAGCGTGGTGCTTGCCGTCAGCAGCTTGCTGTAGGACGCTGGACCGCTAAGCGTGACGGCGCCTGCCACGCCGGCCGGCAAGCCGCCGATGGTGAGCGTCAGGCTGCCCGTGGTGGCGCCGGGCGGGTGGTCATCTTGGCCGCCACCACAGGCGGCCAGCAGGGCCAGGCAGCATGCCAGCAGCAGGGCTGGCCAGGTGATGGGCAGTCGGGGTAGCGAGTTGCGCATGTCAGTCTCCTGTGGGAACGATGAAATGACGAGTCAGTGACAGCGAGTCAGTGCGATGGACCAAGGGAATGCTGTTGCGTCAAGAATGCACGTTTTGGTGCCCGCAAGATTGAGCTTGCGCAAGCGTACGCCTGTCATGCACCGCGCTTCCGTGCGCTGCTGCACGCTACGGCGGCATCGGACAAATGCGCCGCGTTTTCAGACAAGCGCGGTGCCAGCTGCGCCACCGCGCCCGCCTGTACCCGATAATGGCGCATCTGAAACCGAGCAGGAAGCATCCCCATGAAAACCAAAGCCGCGATTGCCTGGAAGGCGGGCGCCCCGTTGACCATCGAAGAAGTCGACCTGGCCGGCCCGCGTGCCGGCGAAGTGCTGGTCGAGCTGAAAGCCACGGGCATTTGCCATACCGATTACTACACCCTGTCCGGCGCCGACCCGGAAGGTATCTTTCCGGCCATCCTGGGCCACGAAGGCGCGGGCGTCGTCGTCGACGTGGGCCCGGGCGTGACGACCCTGAAAAAGGATGACCACGTTATCCCCCTGTACACGCCGGAATGTCGCCAGTGCAAGTTCTGCCTGTCGCAAAAGACGAATTTGTGCCAGGCCATCCGCTCCACGCAGGGCCGCGGCCTGATGCCGGACGCCACCAGCCGCTTTTCGCTGAATGGCCAGCCGCTGTTCCACTACATGGGCACTTCGACCTTTTCCAATTACATTGTCGTGCCGGAAATCGCTCTCGCCAAGATCCGCGAAGATGCGCCGTTCGACAAGGTTTGCTACATCGGCTGCGGCGTGACGACGGGCGTGGGCGCGGTATTGTTCTCGGCCAAGGTGGAAGCGGGCGCGAATGTGGCCGTATTTGGCCTGGGCGGCATCGGCCTGAACGTGATCCAGGCAGCGAAAATGGTCGGCGCCGATAAAATCATCGGTATCGACATCAACCCGGCGCGCCAGGCCATCGCGCGCAAGTTCGGCATGACGCATTTCATCAACCCGAACGAGGTGGAAAACGTCGTCGATGCCATCGTGCAATTGACCGACGGCGGTGCCGACTATTCGTTTGAATGCGTCGGCAACACGACGCTGATGCGCCAGGCGCTCGAGTGCACGCACAAGGGCTGGGGCAAGTCCTTCATCATCGGCGTGGCGGCAGCGGGCCAGGAAATTTCCACACGCCCGTTCCAGCTGGTGACGGGGCGCGAATGGCGCGGTTCGGCCTTCGGCGGCGCACGGGGCCGCACGGACGTGCCGAAGATCGTCGACTGGTATATGGAAGGCAAGCTCAATATTGACGACCTGATCACGCATCGCCTTAAGCTGGAAGACATCAATCAGGGCTTCGACCTGATGAAGAGCGGCGAATCGATCCGTTCCGTGGTTTTATATTAGGCTATGTCACCGTAAGGTGTGGGAACTCTCCCATAGTTGCCTTCAACAATGTTTCTGGGGAGCGGATGCGTCCGGCGTCGAGTATCCAGCGCCACCCCAGATAATTCGGCAGATAACGGCTGGCTACCCCGTGGAATATGCGCAGCCAGCCGCGCAAGCGGCTGTGGTAGGCATTGACGTTCTGCACGTGGGCGGCGCCCTGTACGCGGATGCCGGCGCGCACGTTGACG